>CALRSN020000425.1:0-3319 GCA_943370865.1 Bordetella parapertussis | reverse complement strand
AAGCTGAAGACACACACCCGGACAAGGATCTTAAGAACTTATCTAGGGGCTTAATTAACTAAAACAGTACTCACTGATATAATCTTTACACTTCTACTTTATCTTTGCAACTCGTTTAAAAGTGAACATCATGATGTTCACTTTTTATTTAGTGATAGTGAAAATATTTGTGAATTATGTTCAACAGCTTACAGGATAAATTAGAAAGTGCCTTTAAGAACCTCAAAGGCCAGGCCCGGATTACCGAACTCAATATTGCCACCACGGTAAAAGAGATCCGCCGTGCCCTTGTGGATGCCGATGTGAACTATAAAATCGCCAAGGAATTTACCGATAAAGTAAAGGACAAGGCCATGGGCGAAAAGGTGATCAATGCCATTTCTCCCGGCCAGTTAATGACCAAGATCGTTAAGGATGAACTGGCTGAGCTGATGGGCGGGCAGGAAGCCACTTTCAATGCAAAAGGTAATCCTGCAGTGATATTGATCGCCGGTCTGCAGGGTAGTGGTAAAACCACTTTCAGTGGCAAACTGGCTAATTTCCTGAAAACAAAAAAGGGGCTTTCTCCCCTGCTGGTGGCCGCAGATATTTACCGCCCTGCTGCGATGGAGCAATTGAGAGTACTAGGGGAACAGATCGGCGTGGATGTACACATCGAATTAGAGAACAAGGATGCCGTTGCCATTGCACAAAATGCCGTAAAAGAAGCCAGAAGTAAAAATAAAAACGTAGTCATCATTGATACCGCCGGCCGCCTGGCCATTGATGAAGTGATGATGACCGAAGTGGCCAATATCCGCAGTGCTGTTAACCCACATGAGATCCTGTTTGTGGTTGACTCGATGACAGGCCAGGATGCTGTGAATACAGCCAAAGCATTCAATGAAAAACTGGATTTTACCGGCGTGGTATTGACCAAGCTGGATGGTGATACAAGAGGTGGTGCCGCTATTTCTATCAAATACACGGTGAATAAACCCATCAAGTTCATCAGCAGTGGTGAAAAGATGGATACCCTGGATGTATTCTATCCTGAAAGGATGGCGCAACGTATCCTCGGTATGGGTGATATCACTTCGTTGGTAGAGAAGGCACAGGAACAATTTGATGAAGAGCAGGCTAAGAAACTCGAGGGAAAACTTCGTAAGAATAAATTTGATTTTGCCGATTTCAAGATGCAGCTGGAGCAGATCAAGAAAATGGGTAACATGAAAGACCTGTTGGGAATGATACCCGGGGTAGGCAAACAAATCAAAGACCTGGACGTAAACGAAGACTCTTTTAAAGGTATTGAGGCCATGATCAACTCCATGACACCCGCAGAAAGAAGCAATCCCGACCTGATTGACGGCAACCGCCGCAAACGCATCGCTAAAGGGGCTGGAAAAGACATTGCCGAGGTAAATGCCTTTATGAAGCAGTTTGAGCAAATGCGGGATATGATGAAAGGCATGAATAAAGCCGGAATGTTTGGTAAAATGATGCCGGGAATGAAGAGATAAGTCGATGGTCAGCAGCCTATAGTCCCCGGAAATTTACAATACGAAAAAATCTAACTTGCCTTTGAGGCTCTGCCGTGGACAGTTGACTGAAAACGGTGGACTTTCTCTTTGCATTCTCCTCCCCCCGTCCTATATTTGCTGTCCGGTTTCTACCGGAACTAACAATTATTGTTTAACGCTGTTAAATTTCTATTTATGTCAGCAAAAATCCGTCTTCAAAGACACGGGTCTAAGAAAAGACCCTTCTACTTTATTGTAGTCGCCGATTCACGGGCACCCCGTGATGGTAAATTCATCCAAAAATTAGGTACTTACAATCCCCTGACTGTTCCTGCTACTATTCAGCTGGACCGCCAGAAAGCATTGGAATGGCTGAACAAAGGTGCAACACCTACTGACACCGTTCGCCGTATCCTGAGCTTCAAAGGAGTATTGTACCTGAAACACCTGCTCCGTGGTGTGGGGCTGGGACTTTTTGATGATGCAACAGCAATGGAGAAGTTCACAAAATGGAGCGCCGAACATGACGCCCAGATTAAAAAACGCCAGGACGAAGCTTATCGCCAGAAAAGAGCAAGACGTCCGATGCCAGGTCGCAGACCTGAGAGAAGGACTGAAAGCGGCGGTGGTGAAGGATAATATATCCTGATCCTGAAAGTTCATGAATCCCGGTTATATAACCGGGATTTTTTGTTATCCTTAATTGCAGGCAATCAGCAATTATCTTTGTACCAATGGCGGAATACTATAAAATAGGGAAACTGGTTGCTGTGCATGGCCTGCAGGGTGAATTGGTGCTAAAGCATGAACTGGGCAAAAAGACTTCACTGAAAGGACTACATGCCCTTTTCATCGAAGACAAAAAAAACTCCTTTCTTCCCTGGTTCATAGCATCCACCAAAATAAAAAGCGAAGAAGAGATTTATATCAAATTGGAAGGAGCTGATTCAAGAGAAGCGGCTATGAAACTTACCCAAAAAGAATGCTGGCTTCCAGAACCTGATTTTAAAAAATTTGCTGCTAAATCGGCCCCGGTCAGTTTACTCGGATATACCATTATCAATGACGGGGAATCATTAGGTGAGATACTCGAAGTGATAGAACAACCCCACCAGGTATTATGCCGCCTGGAAATTCAGTCGAAAGAAGTGCTGATCCCTATTCATGAAGGAAGTTTGAAAAAAATTGATCACCGGAAAAAACAGGTGCTGGTACAATTGCCCGACGGTTTACTGGATGTATACCTCACTTAGGACCTTTGATAAAATCAGCCAGCAGCTTCATACGGTAATAGAGGTTACTCAGCATCAGCGATAAATTATTTTTCACTTTCTCCACGCTGCCACCGTTCATCTTTTTAATATTGCGCAGCTCTTCTATTTTCTCATCTATCTTATCGATCAGCCGTTCGGCATCCCAGCCAATGTATTTTTTATTCCGGTCATCAAATACATGATAGGGCTCAATATCGCCTGCCTTGATCTTTTTGAATTTGAAATTATTCTTTATCGCCTCCTTAATGGCTTCATTGCTGAGCAGGTCGATCATTACATCCGGCTTCACTTCATTCAAAAAAGCATTGTGAAAAATATTCAGGTTATTCCGTAATTCACGGATCACCTGTTTTTTGATCACATCACTGGTCTTGCTTTCATTATTTAAAAATGTCAGCAAGTCTTTCAACGGGGTAATACCTGTCTTTAGCCATTCTAATTGCATAGGCTAAAATAACTATTCAGGCCCATACCTTATACTGCATTTACTGGTTTTGTTGAGGGACCTGCTTTTTTATAACACCGGTTATCTTCCTGTACAGC
>CALRSN020000424.1:0-3323 GCA_943370865.1 Bordetella parapertussis | reverse complement strand
GGATTGGTATTGATGATATTAATATCACTGGTAGCCCCCTTGTTGGTGGCAACTCTACTAATTCCAATATTATTGCCAACGGCTCGTTTTCTTCTCCATCTAATATCAATTACCTGACTTATAATGCGGCTGATATTACGGATGCAAACAGCATCGAAGTAGCCCAGTTCACTATACAAGATGGTGGCGGTGCTGCTGATGGAGATGCTGTGGGCACTATCCTTACTAATTTAAACTTCGGTTTAACCAACAGTGCAAATGTGCAGCGTGTAGCTATCTATGATGGTACAACTGAAATTGCCGAAGTAGCTGGTGGTGCAACACCATCTTTTTCTGGTTTAACGTTGACAGCAGCCGATGATGCGAGCAAAACATTCTCTGTTCGTGTAACCTTTAATACAGCTGTAACCGATAACCAGCAATTTGTATTTACGATCACCAGTGCCACGGCTGATGCAGCCGGTTCCGGTTTTGCTGCCGGTAATGCCGGTGGTGCTGCTTCTTCTTCAACAGGTGATAATAACCGTATTGAAGTAACGGCTGACCGCTTAGCCTATGTATTGAATACGACTTCACCTACCGGTTTGAATGTGGCGATGTCGCCGGTATCTTTAAGTGCCAACGATATCAATGCTAATCGTGACCTTGATTTTGTAACTGATATACAGGTTACTTCTACAGGTACATTAACCGGCAGCCCTGTTACAGCCACACCGGTTGCAGGTCTCGTTACTTTCAGCACCTTAACACATAGCGTAGTTGGTACAGGATTAACGCTGACTGCAGAACGTACCGGAACATTGGACTGGGATGTAGTAAGTAATCCTTTTGCAATCCAAGGGGCTTCTGCTGCTACCGATTTCTTCCGTTCTGCCGTAACAGGCGACTGGAACGTGGCAGGCACCTGGGAATCATCAGCAGATAACCTTACCTGGATACCTGCTACCTTGGTACCGAATGAAACTTCAGCAGGTATTGTGATACAGAATGGCCATATCGTTAATTTCACTACCAATGTTACTGCTGACCAGTTAGAAATTCAGAGTGGTGGTACCTTATTAAATCAATCCGCAACAGGTAACCGCCTTACTATTAATGATGGTGCCGGTAATGACCTTGTGATCAAAGGTGGTGGTGTGTACCAGGTTACATCAACATTAGGATATGCCAACTATCAAACCATCAGTACAGGTGCGACTGTGCAAATTGAAACAGCAGGTGTCATCCGGTTGGGAACGGGTGGTGCATTAGCAGGTGGTGGTCAGAATGGTTTCTTGGTAACCACAGGTTCTTATATCTGGGGTGATGCTGCCATTTTTGATTGGAACATTACAGGTATCCCCGGTGGAACTGGTGTTACTTATTTCCCGGATGCTACGACCACTGTTCCTATCCTTCGTTTTTCAGCCATCCCCGGTGGAAATATTGGTGGCGGAACAGCATTGACTGTGAACGGTGTGCTGGAAGCAAATGCCAATGTCAGTTTCAACGGAGCTTCTAATAAAATTTTCAGGAACGGTATCAGAGGTACAGGTAATGTAACCCTTACAACAGGCGTTGGTAAATTTGTTATCAATGGTGCAGCTGCTGATTTAGGTGGTGCCGGTTCAATCATCACCAATGCAAATGGTATTGATATTGGCGCAACAACCGTTGTAACACTCAGCTCTTCCAAAACAATTGATGGTACTGTTAATTTGTTAGCCGACAGTTATGTTGATCTTGGCAACAATGATCTTAC
This sequence comes from Bordetella parapertussis, assembly GCA_943370865.1. Classification (GTDB taxonomy): domain Bacteria; phylum Bacteroidota; class Bacteroidia; order Chitinophagales; family Chitinophagaceae; genus CADEDV01. The sequence continues at coordinate 1,582 of CALRSN020000424.1, read as the reverse complement.
TGTTACCGGAACTGTTACCGGTGGAACTGCTACCAGTTATATAAGAACAAATGGCACCGGTGCTTTAACACTGAATAGCGTTGATGCAGTTTCAAAAACTTTCCCTGTGGGAAGAGGAACCTATAACCCGATCAGCATCATTAACGGTAGTAACCTGAACTGGTCGGCAAGAGTGGAAGATGTGGTCAATAATGTGATCGCACCGTTCAATACGGATAAAGCCATTAACCGCACCTGGCATATTGCTCCTTCCTCCGCAGTAGTAACCGGCCCGGATGTAACTTTCAATTTTGATGATTCAGATCCGGCCCAGTTAGCTAATCCTGCTTCTTATGTGGCTGATCCTTTAGTAAGAAATGCACAGTTCTGGCATTATAACAGTGTGGCCTGGTTAGCCGCCAGTGGCGGTATCGCTATGACACCGGCTGTTGGTCCGCAGGCAATCACTTTAGCTGGCTACACTAATTTCTCACCATTCGCTATTGCTAAAACATCCGGACCGCTCCCTGTTTCATTCGGAACTGTTCGTGCAACACAACAAGGTTCCGCTATCAAGATCGACTGGAGCAACCTGACCGAACAGGATGTAATAAGTTATAGCGTTGAACATTCATTGAATGGCCGTGACTTTACCGGTTTGACCGCTGTAGCTGCTGCCCGCAACGATGGCGGTAAAGCTGACTACAGTTATGTACATACAACTCCTGTCCGTGGTATCAACTATTACCGCATCCGTTCTGCCGAAACAACCGGTGCTGCCAAAGTGAGCATCATTGTGAAAGTGGATACAAGAGGCGGCAAGATGGATATTGTGATCTACCCGAACCCGGTAACGGATGGTACGATTTCTTTACAGGCCACTGACCTGGCCAAAGGTCAATACAATATCCGTGTATTTGCGGCCAATGGCCAGCAGGTGTACACACAGGCCTTATCACATGCCGGAGGTTCGGTTACGGAATCGGTTCAGCTGCCTGCTGCAATAAAAGCAGGTATCTATAACCTGGTGATCAGTTCCGGTGACCTGAAAATGGTGAAAACCTTTATGGTCCGGTAATATAATTACAGCGAAAGCCAACTGAAGAACCCCATAAAATGGAAAGGACCCTACCAGGTCCTTTCTTTTTTTTGCAATAGCTTTTAGGACTACAACATACGGCAGGTTATTAAAAGGGACATTTTAGTCTTTTTTATTAATGATATAAAAGCTGGGGCAAAATCGGTCCATAGAGAACAATTTCTAAGTGGATTCTACTAAATGCAGTAGAATTTCATGTAAAAGACCTTGAAAAACTTGCAGGAAATACGGTTTTCTTCTACATTTGTACTCGTATTATTACCCACGTAATTCCACATCCTCCGAAATCCGTACCTGATCCTTTAAAATTTTATTGATTGAAAAGATCATTGATCCAGTAATGGATGAATATCTCTTTATCCCTGAAACCGCCCGGTAAGGACGCAGGCTATGTATTGCCCTACCGTATGAAAACGTATCTATTTAATCTGAATAATAAAACCCGAACAATGAAACAATTTCTACTCTTTAGCTTAGTCCTGTTAACAGGAATAGCGGCTTCCG
>CALRSN020000423.1:0-3338 GCA_943370865.1 Bordetella parapertussis | reverse complement strand
CCGTTTTTTTGAACGGACGCAGATCAACAATGAATTCATGAGCACAAGTACCATTTGTTCCCAGGTATAATACATCATAAGCACCATCCAGTTTGGCCCGCATATAGTTGGCATTCAGGATCGCATATTCAGTAGCAGCTTTCACCCCTTCAGCGCCCAGCATACGGATATAACCATAAGAGATGAGTAAGATAGAGGCACTACCATAAGGAGCTGCACTCACTGCGTTAGCAGATCCTTTTTCCACATGACCCGGTAAATGTTTTGCCAGGTGTGCTTTCACACAGATGGGACCCATGCCGGGGCCGCCGCCACCGTGGGGTATGGCAAATGTTTTATGCAGGTTCAGGTGACAAACATCGGCACCGATCAAACCCGGTGCAGTAAGTCCAACCTGTGCATTCATATTCGCACCATCCATATACACCTGCCCGCCATGCTGGTGAATGATGTCAGTAATATCTTTTACTGTTTCTTCATATACGCCGTAAGTACTCGGGTAAGTAATCATAACACCGGCCAGTTCATTACTGTATTGTGCTGCTTTTGCTTTCAGGTCTTCCACATCAATATAACCGTTCTCCAGTGCTTTCACCACCACTACTTTCATACCAGCCATTACTGCAGAAGCAGGATTGGTGCCGTGAGCAGAGATCGGGATCAGCATGACTTTCCGGTGATGATCGCCATTGGCTTCATGAAAACTTTTAATTGTTAACAGCCCGGCATATTCACCCTGTGCGCCACTGTTGGGTTGCAGGCTGCAGGCATCAAAAGCAGTTATTTCGCAGAGATATTTGCCCAATTCATCAATGATGTATTTATATCCCTGTGTCTGATCAGCGGGAGCAAAAGGATGTATTTTACCCCAATGAGTCCAGCTCAATGGCATCATTTCACTTGCCGCATTCAGTTTCATGGTGCAGCTGCCCAGCGAGATCATAGAAGTGTTCAGGGAAAGATCTTTATTCTCCAGCGATTTGATATATCGCATCATCTGGCTTTCACTATGGTGTGTATTAAAAAGGGGATGGGATAAGAAAGCAGATGTTCTTGTCAGTGATGAAGGAATATGATTCAATTCATCATCATGATGGATATCAAATGCCACCGGGTCTTTGTCATTCTCAAAACAATTGATCAGATCATAGAGATCTTCCAATACCACGGTTTCATCAAGGGAGATACCAATATGGTTATGACCGATATAACGGAGATTGATCTGTTGCTGTTCAGCTTTTGCTTTTACCGGAGCTATATCTTTTACTTTCACCACAATAGTATCGAAGAAATTACCGGAATGCAATTCAAACCCTCTTTCTTCAATGGCTTCAGCGATGGTTTGTGTTAAGAAGGCTACCCTCTTTGCAATATTCTTCAATCCTTCTGGCCCGTGATACACAGCATACATGGCTGCCATATTGGCCAGCAGTGCCTGTGCTGTACAGATATTCGAAGTGGCCTTTTCTCTTTTGATATGCTGCTCTCTTGTCTGCAGCGCCATTCTCAAGGCCCTGTTACCCTGTGCATCTACACTCACACCAATAATACGGCCGGGGATACTTCTTTTAAAATCATCTTTGGCAGCAAAGAAAGCAGCGTGTGGTCCGCCATAACCCAACGGTACGCCAAAACGCTGGGCAGAACCAATAGCGACATCGGCTCCTAATTCTCCGGGAGGTGTTAAAAGTGTTAATGCTAACAGGTCAGTTGCCATTACAATAAATGCACCGGCTGCATGCACTGTATTGATGAATGCCCGGTAATCTTCAATGCTTCCTTTATCATTCGGGTATTGAACAATGGCACCAAAATAACTGGTATCGATCGTTGCTGTTTTATAATCACCGTAAACGATCTCGATGCCCACAGGTACGGCTCTTGTTACCAGCACATCTTTTGTTTGCGGGAAAATCTCATCGTCAACAAAGAATTTAGGCCGTTCAATATGGTCCTGTTTGTTCAGGGTGTTAAAGAACATCGTCATTGCTTCAGCAGCAGCGGTGGCCTCATCTAACAAGGAAGCATTGGCAATGGGTAAAGCCGTCAGGTCGCTGACCATGGTTTGGTAATTCAGTAAACTTTCCAGGCGGCCTTGTGAAATTTCAGCCTGGTAAGGGGTGTATTGGGTGTACCAACCCGGGTTTTCAAACACATTCCGCAGGATCACCGAAGGGGTGATGGTATCATAATAGCCCTGGCCGATATAGTTTTTATATACCTTATTGAGTAACGACACTTCTTTGATATGCTGCAGGTATTCATGCTCACTCATGGCGGCCGGTATTTCAAGTGGCTGTTGCATACGTATAGCGGCAGGAACAGTTTTGTCAACCAGTGCAGCAAGGCTGCTGACGCCGATGGTTTTCAGCATGCTCCGGGTATCCGTTTCATTGGGTCCGATATGGCGGGGAATGAACTCGTTGGATTGTTGTTCAAAAAGGCTCATAAAAAGGGTGCTTAGAGTGTAAAAAGATGCGCAAAGTTACGGGAGGACCATCATAAAATAGGTGACTTGTTGAAGGGTGGGGATAAGGGGTGAAATAGCTGGAATATCTACCTGTAAATGCCTTTCTTTGCAGGATGCAGGAAAAGCTATTACAGAATTGGGAAAAGAAGTCGGGGGAACGCCAGAAAGAGTATAAAAAATACTTGCACCGGGCTGAAAAGAACAAGGTACTGAAACAACTGCCCGACCTGAACGAGCAGGCTTTTGAAAAGATCGACTGTCTGCAATGTGCGAACTGCTGCAAAAATTATTCACCCCGGTTCACGCCGCCGGATATAAAACGGATCAGCAAATTCCTGGGCATGAAGGATGGCGATTTCCGGGATACCTACCTGCGGGTGGATGAAGAAGGTGACAATGTATTGAAAGAAATGCCCTGTGCTTTCCTGGGTGCTGATAATTATTGCTCCATTTATGATGTCCGTCCCACGGACTGTGCCCGTTTCCCGTATATGGATGACGACTTCATGCTGAAACGGCAACCGATGGCCTTAAAGAATACCAGCTTTTGTCCCATTACTTATTATGTGATCGAGAAACTGATTGAGGCGGAGAAAGGGAAATAAGTAGTTGACCTGTGCCATTCCGCAGAGTGTTAAATACTTACTTTAAGGATCTTATTACTTTTAGATTTCTTGACCAAGGATTATGGAGCAAAATAAAAATGCGAACATAATAAAATCAGCAAATTGAGGATTCTTGTTTTCAATAATATCGCTGCCTCCTCCACGAGAAGGAGTAATATATTCTCTTCCTGTTAATTTTCGAAAAGCAAGCCTGGATACCTGGAAAGCGACCAGGAAAACAAAGAGTGATTTGAAACTTTTTA
>CALRSN020000422.1:0-3342 GCA_943370865.1 Bordetella parapertussis | reverse complement strand
CTTAAAACAACTGCGCCTGAAACTGGTTGATTTTTTAACCCTGTTGTTTTTATTTATTCATTTTTAATACCAACACCCTGGAAGAAAATTTTTACCATATTAACGATGACCTGCTGGTGAAGCAACTGCTGGGGGAGACCAATGCTGCTGAACAGCAACTGGTGCAGCAATGGATGAATGAAGATCCCGCAAACCAGGCTTATTACGACCAGTTGAAACGAATTTGGGAGAGCAGCTTACAACTGGCTGCTGTATCCACGGTGGATACGGACAAGGCCTGGGAAAAATTTCAGCAGCGGATCAACAAAAATGAAGAGAGTAAGATTACAGAGCAACGCAGCCGTTTTGCCTGGATGAAAGTGGCAGCAGCTGTTATAGTATTGGTTAGCCTGGGATGGCTGAGCTATAATTTATTTAATACAGGTGCACCGATGAAAGAACTGCTGGTGCAAACACAACAGCAGGTATTGAATGATACCTTGTCTGACGGATCGGTGGTGGTGCTGAATAAAAATTCTTCCATCAGCTATCCGTCAAAATTTAAAGGCGATAAAAGGAAGGTCAATTTAAAAGGAGAGGCTTTCTTTAATGTGACTCCCGATAAGCAAAAACCGTTTGTAATTGATGTGAATGATGTAGAGGTGACAGTAGTAGGTACTTCTTTCAATATTAAAAGCCAGAATGATAAAACTGAAGTAGTGGTGGAAACGGGTATAGTAAGAGTTACTAAAAATGGGCAAACTGTAGAACTGAAGGCCGGGGAAAAAATTCTGATCGGCGCTGCTGATACAGTGATGGCAGAAAAACAGGTGGTAAGCGATCAACTGTATAATTATTACCGCACCAAAGAATTTGTCTGCGACGACACGCCACTCTGGAAACTGGTGGATGTGCTGAATCAAGCCTATGGCGCAAATATTGTGATCGGCCGGGCTGAACTGAAGAACCTGCCGATGAATACCACTTTTGTCAATGAATCATTAGACCAGGTGCTGGAAGTGATCCGGCTGACATTTAGTATTAAGGTTACAAAGACCGGTGATAAAATAATCCTTGAATAATTCAATAAGAGTGATGAGATACGGTAAGTTTTTGGGAGCGGTAGTTCTTCTTTTTGTGAGCCTTGGTTGTTTGGGACAAAATCTTTTAGGTAAAAATATTTCCCTGGAAGTAAACCGGCAGCGGCTGGATAATGTGCTGGAGATACTCAGCAATAAAGGCGACTTCTATTTTTCGTACAACTCTAATATCATTAAGAAAGACAGCCTCGTAACAGTAAATGCCCGTAATAAAACGGTGAAGGAGATATTAAGTCTCCTCTTCAATACAGCGTACGAATTCAGGGAAAGTGGGAACTATATCATTATCCGCCGGGCGCCGATACGTATGACGATTGTGACGAATAAGGCGGTCGTGGAGGAACGAATATATGCCGTAAGCGGCCATGTGTATGATGAGCAATCCGGTACAGCAATCAACGAAGCAACCGTTTACGAAAAACGGCAATTGGTTTCCGCACTAACTGACCCCGAAGGTTTTTTTAAACTCAAACTGAAAAGCAGTAAAGCCAGTACAGCCACGCTGACCATCAGCAAAGAATTTTACGAGGATACTTCCATTGTAATTCAGCCAAGGCTCAGCCAGGAACTGACCATTACCATGATGCCGTTAGACAGGGAGCAGGACCGGGTTATTATCAGCCCGGAAGATTACCTGCTGACTGATTCGGTGCAGGAGGTAAAGCCAATCGACACAATTAGTAATACTGTCAAAAGAGATTCGATCAAAGTGGAACGCACCGGTATGGGGCGGTTTTTGTTATCTGCCAAACAGAAAGTACAAAGCCTGAACCTGAAAAAATTCTTTACCACCCGTCCCTTCCAGTTCTCTTTTGTTCCCGGTTTGGGATCACATGGCAGGATGGGCGGGCAGGTTGTCAACAATTTTTCACTGAATGTACTGGGAGGTTATACGGCCGGTACTAACGGTATGGAGATCGGTGGCTTGTTCAATATTAATAAGAATGAAGTAAAATATTTCCAGGCCGCCGGTTTGTTCAATGCCGTAGGTGGTGAAGTGAAGGGTGTGCAGATCGCTGGTATCAATAACATGGTGCTGGATTCCGTGAAAGCTTTCCAGGCAGCCGGGGTTAACAACGTGGTGAAAGGGAATTTCACCGGGTTCCAGGTAGCCGGTGTTTATAATCATGTTACCGATAGTGTGAAAGGTGTACAGGTGAGTGGGGTGGGAAATTTTTCCCGGAAAAAAGTAAGCGGGGTGCAGATCGCCGGTGTACTGAACTTCAGTAACAAAGAGATCAACGGGGTACAAATATCCGGTGTATTCAACTACACTAAAAAACTCAAAGGTGTCCAGTTCGGTCTCATCAATATTTGCGATACATCAGAAGGATATAGTATCGGGCTGATCAATATTGTACTCAAAGGTTATCATAAGCTCAGCTTCTCCACCAATGAAGTACTGAATGTGAATGCCGCCTTTAAAACAGGGAACGCTAAGTTATACAGTATCCTGATGGCAGGTGTGAATGTGAGTGATTCAGCCAAAGTGTACAGTTTTGGTTATGGTCTTGGCAGTGAACTTTCATTGAATAAAAGAAAATCGCTTTCCCTGAACCCAGAGCTGAGTTCGCAGTACCTCTACCTCGGTTCATGGAATTATACCAATATCCTTAATAAATTTCAGCTGAACCTGAATGTGAAGCTGAATAAATATGTTTCGCTTTTCGCCGGGCCTTCCTTTAATGTATATATATCCGATCAGGCAACAGCAATAAGCGGTTATCGTTTCCCGGTTCCGCCATCCGGGTATAATACGTATAAATTCAGTGATCAGGTAAAAGGCTGGTTTGGCTGGAATGCCGGTATCAATTTCTTCTAAAATTTTGTTAACGGGTAGGGGTAGGAATTACTTCAGTTGTTGTAGTATAAAACCATTAATCAACTACAACAAAGAAGAACATGAAGATCCGTTTTCTTATTGCCTTATCCTTTTTAACACTGGTCACAAAAGCACAGTTCACCCAACAACTCAGGGGCACCGTTACCGACCAGGTATTGCAACAACCCCTGCAGGGAGCCACCGTTACGATCGATGATCAATCGGTGATCACTGATGCAAACGGGAACTTTCGTTTTAAGAACCTTTCTGTCGGCACCTATCGTATTACCATCAGCTTCTCTGGTTTTAAGGAAGCCATACTGGACAATATTGTTATTAATTCCGGCAAGGAAACAGTATTGACAGTACCACTGGAAGTATTGGTGCGAACAGAAAGGGAAGTGGTCATTAAAGCCAATAACAAAAAGAATAAACCACTCA
>CALRSN020000421.1:0-3346 GCA_943370865.1 Bordetella parapertussis | reverse complement strand
ATACATGAATACAATAGTCGCTTCCTTTTTTTCCCCTCCAATATAAAAAGCCCTCTGCACACCTTCGAGTACAAAATAAAGATAACGTTCTGTTTCACCGGCGGCGGTCAGGATTGTTTTACGTTTACATTCAAACGGTTGCCAGATAGTAGTTAACGCATCCAGTTCTTCTGCCTTCAGTGGGAAAGCACTGCTGATAAAGCTCCTGAGTTGTTCTGTATCTGTCATTATCTTTCTATACCTCAAATATAATTTATTGGCACTGGCAAATAACAACCGCTTGCCCGAAAGAAATTTATCTTTATACCCGGATGGCAGATACAAAAAGATATATCGCCCACTTTGACCTTGATTCATTTTTTGTTTCCGTGGAGATCCGCAACGATCCTTCGCTGAAAGGAAAACCCGTGTTGGTTGGAGGTTATGAACGGGGCGTAGTGGCCGCCTGCAGCTATGAAGCCCGGAAGTTCGGTATCCATTCGGCCATGCCCATGAAAAAGGCGATGCAACTCTGCCCCCAGGCCATTGTTACCAATGCCAGCCGCAGTGATTACAGCAAATATTCCCGCTGGGTCACCGATATCATTGCTGCAAGAGTACCCTTGTTTGAAAAAGCGTCTATTGATGAATTTTATATTGACCTCACCGGTATGGATAAATTTTTTGGCGTCAGTAAATATGCTAAAGAATTACGAAAAGCAATTACCACGGAAACCGGCTTGCCGATTTCCTGCGGCTTATCATCAGCAAGATTTATCAGCAAGATGGCCACCAACGAAGCCAAACCCAATGGCTTCTTAGAAATTCCCCATGGAAAAGAAATGGATTTTTTGTGGCCGCTCGGTATTGAAAAAATTAATGGCGTCGGTAAACAAACCGAACAACAACTGAAGAATTTTGGCATCTATACGATTGAAGATATTGCCAAAACGCCTATTGAGCTGATGGAAAAATATGCCGGCAAATGGGGAGAATCATTATGGCATAAAGCACATGGTATTGGCAGTGCAGAGATCACTACCGATTGGGAGCAAAAAAGCATGAGCCATGAAAATACGTTTGATACCGATTATACAGATGTGAGTTTCCTGCATAAAGAATTGGTACGCTTAACCGAAAAGACAGCTTATTCACTTCGTGAAGATGAAAAGCTGACCGGTTGTGTAACCGTCAAGATCCGTTATTCAGATTTTGAAACCACTTCCCGGCAGGAAACAGTTGACTATACAGCGCTGGATGATGTATTAATTGCTAAAGTAAAAGACTTGTTCAACAAAAGCTACCAGCAAGGAAGACCCGTACGATTATTGGGGGTACGGTTCAGCCAGATGATCCCTTTCACCATGCAAATGAGCTTATTTGACAATAACGTGGAGAAACTAAACCTCTATAAAGCTGTTGATGAAATTAAGGACAGGTTTGGCAGTAAACTCGTTACCAAGGCCGTTACAGTTAAAAATAAACCCGGTCAGCAAGGATAAGTGCATCCTTCTTATCTTCGTCTTCCTTAAAACAATTGTTATGTCACAAGTTTGGAAAGAATACCAGGAAAAAAATAAAGACCGTTTTCTAAATGAAATGCTGGACCTGCTCCGCATTCCTTCTGTTAGTGCTAAAAGCGAACATAAAGCGGATATGCTGACCTGTGCCGAAGCCGTTAAAAAAAGTATGCTGGATGCCGGCTGTGATAAAGCCGAAGTAATGGCTACTGATGGGCACCCTGTTGTATATGGAGAAAAACTAATTGACCCCTCAAAGCCAACCGTATTGGTATATGGTCATTACGATGTGCAACCTGCCGAGCCACTGGAATTGTGGACCAATCCTCCTTTTGAACCAACGATCATTGATGGAAAAGTTTTTGCCCGTGGAAGTGCGGATGATAAAGGGCAATTCTATATGCATGTGAAAGCCCTGGAAACTTTGGTGAAGACCAATACCATGACAACCAATATCAAATTCCTGATCGAAGGAGAAGAAGAAGTGGGTTCACCTAATCTTGGAAAATTTGTAGCCGCTCATAAAGACCTGCTGAAAGCAGATGTGATCCTGATCAGCGACAGCTCCATGCTGAGTATGGAAAATCCTTCACTCGATACTGGAGTTCGTGGGCTGAGTTATATTGAAGTGGAAGTTACAGCAGCTAACAGGGACCTCCACAGTGGTACCTATGGTGGTGCTGTTGCTAACCCGATCACTATTCTTGCCAAAATGATCGCTTCCTGTCACGATGAAAATAATCATATTACTATCCCCGGTTTTTATGATGATGTAGTAGTGGCCGGACCAGAAGAAAGAGCCCTGATCAATAAAGCCCCGTATGATGAAAAAGAATACAGTGATGAACTGGGGGTGAAAGAACTTTGGGGTGAAAAAGGATATACCACGTATGAAAGAACCGGTATCCGCCCTACTATTGAGATCAATGGTATCTGGGGCGGTTACCAGGGCGAAGGTGCTAAAACCGTTTTACCATCCAAAGCAACGGCAAAAATTTCAGCCAGGCTTGTTCCCAACCAGTCTTCTCACAAAATGACGGAGAAGCTGCTGAATTATTTTACCAGCATTGCTCCGGCATCCGTTACAGTAAAAGCATTTGAACATCATGGTGGTGAACCATACATGACGCCTATTGACAGCAAAGGTTATAAAGCTGCATCTAAAGCAGTAGAAACAACTTTTGGCAAAGCCCCCATCCCTGTTCGTGGTGGCGGCAGTATCCCCATCTGTTCTATTTTAGAAAGGGAACTGAGCATTAAGATCATCTTTATGGGTTTTGGGCTTGATAATGATAACCTGCATAGTCCAAATGAGAAGTATAATATTGAGAACTATTATAAAGGGATTGAGACGATTCCTTATTTCCATCATTTCTTTGCTGACATGAATTAATACCTATTCAAACTCTTATACAAATCCCAATCTTCGGTTGGGATTTTTTATTTTTGATAATGGCCGATAAAGAAAAACTCCGCCTCGACAAATATCTCTGGGCTATCCGTTTGTTCAAAACCAGGAGCCTGGCCACCACAGCCTGCAACAGTGGTAAAGTGAAATATGAAGAAGAACAGGCCAAGCCCGGCAAGAATGTCCATTTGGGGGATATCTACGATGTAAGAACAGAAGGCAAACGCTGGCGAATTAAAGTACTTGGATTATTACATACCCGGGTAAAATACGAAGAAGCTATCAAATACTATCTTGATATTACGCCTGAAGAAGAATTAGAACGCCTGAAATACCAGGCCGCCAGTTTTCATACCGGCAAAAGGCCCAGCAAGATCGGCCGGCCCACCAAGAAAGAAAGAAGAGACCTGGATGATTTTATGGATGATTAAAAGGTATC
>CALRSN020000420.1:0-3353 GCA_943370865.1 Bordetella parapertussis | reverse complement strand
TCATTTTCACCAGCGGCGTTGGTTTGGTGGATGGCTCTTCCGTTCGCATGCCGGGCTGGGGTTGTTATAGCCTGGATGGGAAAGACCTGGAGATGAATGGTGTGCAACCGGATATCCAGGTGATCAACAGTTTTGATGACAAACTCAATGGCCGTGACCCGCAATTGGACAGGGCAATTGAGGAAATACTTAAAAAACTGAAATAAGGAATAAGGATAATGTGATCAAACAGGTGTGGTGCTTTGCCACACCTGTTCTATTTTTAGTCTATGAAGAGAATACTATTGTTTGCTTTACTAATAATGACAGCTGAGTTGTTTGCACAACAACCTTTGAAAGTGATGACGTTCAATATCCGTTTGAATGTAGCTTCTGACAGCCTGAATGCCTGGCCTTACCGCAAAGATAAACTGGCATCGCAGGTATTATTTCATAAAGCGGAACTCCTCGGTGTGCAGGAAGCCTTACATGGCCAGATGATGGACCTGGGAGAAAGATTAACTCAATTTAAATTTGTTGGGGTAGGGAGAGAAGATGGTAAGACCAAAGGCGAATACTCGGCGATCTTTTATGATACAACACGATTACAGGTCTTGCAATCAAATACGTTCTGGTTATCATTAACACCTGAAGTGCCCGGCAGTAAAAGCTGGGATGCGGCCATAACAAGAATAGTGACCTGGGCAAAATTCAAAGACAGGAAAACAAAGAAGATATTCTATGCCTTCAACACCCATTTTGATCATATGGGCAAAGTGGCGAGGAAAGAAAGTGCTTTATTATTACTGCAAAAAGTAAAAGCGATAGCAGGTACTACCCCCGCGGTGATCACTGGCGATTTTAATGCCAAACCAACTGACGAACCCATACAGGTGATAATGGATAAAAACAATTCACTTCATTTGCTGGATTCAAAAGATATGTCTGCAACACCGCATTATGGTCCCACTGGCACTTTCAATGGTTTTCGTTCCAAAGAAACGGATGACCAGCCTATTGATTATATTTTTTTAAAAGGGAAATGGAAAGTACTAACTCATGCTACGATCTCCCAAACCTGGGAAGGACGTTTTGCCTCCGATCATTTTTCAGTATTGGCAGAACTGGTACTTTAATTGGTTGTTGAAACGGGACCCTTTTTTACGAATCGCACCATGGCACTGCTGCCTTCGGTACTTTCCAATCTGGCTTCGTAACGTTTTTCACCCACGATGGCTACCATATAAGAAGTATTGGGAGGGATAGATCCAAGGTTTTCAGCTACCATGATCAGCTCATTGCTTTCATTCAGTTCACTCACTGCTAGTTTGATGGAGTAGGCATTGCCGGTAAGGCGGATATGCTGGAAGATCAATTTATCATTTAAGAATAGCGAGATGGAGTCACCATCGATCTCTGCATTATCATAAAACCTAAGTTCAATCGAATCGCCGGTAACGGGAATTTCTGTTGTCAGTACTTTTTTCCGGGTACTAAATTTTTCTTCAATAGTAGGAGGCTTCAAAGGCTCCATAATCTTCACCACCGTTTTCGGTTCTTCTGTTTTTTGAACAGGTGTTGGTTCAACGACCGGTTTCCTCGGTTCTGTCTTTACCGTCTCCACCGGTGGCGTCGGTTTGACCGGCGCTGCTTCGATTGTTTGCTGCTCAGCAGGAACAGCAGCGAGGCCAGCGATACTATCAATAATAAAAGGATCATTGCCACCGGCAAGGTAATTATCAATCACAAAATCCCATTCATCTTCAAAGGAAGGGCCGGCTGCTTTGTCTAAATGAACATCCCCGTTTTGACGGCTATCCTCTTTCTTACCCGTTTTACCATCCAGCATCATGCTGCCATCACCGGGGCAATTAAAATCGGCACTCGAAAGCATTGCATTCTTGCCGGGTGAGGAAAGATTGAAACGACCTGTCTTTTCTTCCAGTAGCTGGTCATCCCACCATATGGCTTCGTTCGTGTTATTATTGAAATATCCTTTTATACTGTAACGGCGGTAATGGGTGGCTGATTCGTAGTAATACGAAGTACCGGTCAGGCTATCGCCTTTTTGTATGATTTTGACCTCCACTTTTTGCCGGTTGATCTTTCCCTTCCATACCCCGGTTATCATCTGTGCATGAAGAGAATAGCAATTCAGTAACAGGCATACGGAAAGAAGTTTCACTAAGTGTTTTTGCATCAGGCAGGAAATGTTTTAAAAAGACGTGTCCGGGGTTAAAACGGTTTCAACAAAGAAATATTTTGTGTTTATCGCCCCTATTGACCCATTTTAGACCGGATATTCTTTATTTTAGAACCTTTAAATTTTACGAACGTTCACATACCAACCAAATCGATTGTATTCATGAGAAAACTTTTACTCTGCTTTTTTGCAGTCAGCTGTTTTATTATTACCCGTGCACAGGATGCTGAAACGGCAGCAGCCCGCCAGCTTGTTGACAAGAACCGTGCTGCGATCGGGTTAACTACAGACGATCTCAACAACATTTTTATTGCTAATACCTATAAGATAGACGGGCGGCAGGATATCCGCATGGTGTACCTGCAGCAAAGCTATAAAGGAGTGCCGGTGTTCAATGAACTGCAGGTGCTGGCATTTAAAAATGACCAACTTGTTTCCAATGCCGGAAGCCGCATCGCCAAGATGGAATCAAAGGTGAATGTAAACAATGTGGACCCTGCAATTACTGTGGAGTCAGCTGTACAGCTTACGCTGGCAGATGCAAAACTGGCTGCAAAACAACCTGTCGTAGCAACTGTGGTTAACGGAGCTGTTCATAAATATGAGTTTGGAACATTAGGTATTGCTTTTGAAAAGATCACGGCAGAGTTATTATGGTTGCCCACTGAAGATAAGAGTAAGGCCCGCCTGGCGTGGCAGGTGTTTATCACACCCACCAACTCATCTGACTATTGGCTGGTTCGTATTGATGCCATGAACGGTAATGTACTGGGTAAGCAAAACCTGACGATCACCTGTAACTGGGGTGATGGGAAACATACAACTGCCGAGCATTTTGCAAAAAGACATGGGGTGCAACAAAAAAATACCCTGGCTCCTCAAAAAGATCAGTTGTTTAAATGGGAATACAAACCTTTTGTAGTGAATACTGCCAGTTACCGGGTTGTTCCTTATCCTTATGAGAGCCCCACCCATCTTGGTGGTACCGGTTCTCAGGTAGTAACGGACCCCTGGACAATGGCGGCAGGCAATGCCACTTCACTGGGATGGCATAATGACGGAGCTGCTTATCATGATAGTACCCGCGGTAATAATGTATGGGCTGCGGAAGACAGGTTGAACACCAATTCAATTATTGAAAAAGCAGCTGTTTCAACGACCGCACAACCTA
>CALRSN020000419.1:0-3365 GCA_943370865.1 Bordetella parapertussis | reverse complement strand
AGTGTTGGCAGTAGTTACAGGAGTACCTGCTCCTGCACCAGTTGCTTTGTTGAACGCCTTCAGATTTTTCCCGTCCCAGTAGTATAAGAAGGAAGCATTTACCCAAAGCATATTGGCTGAATTATCATTCAGTCCTGACGCAGCCAGGTAGGGACGGTTAGCTGCTTCCTGGATGGTCGTATACCCGGATGGCACATTCCATGCAACAGAGGCGGCACTGTAGGGGGCAGTATTTTTATAAATTTTATTATTAACGGAGGGTGTGCCAAATGTGGAGCCGAATATGGAATACATTTCATTGGTGGCAGGATCAAAAACAAAATCGGCAATATCCTGTGCCCAGCCACTTCCACCTGCATAAGGGATGCCTGTAATATTCAAACCTGCAACAGTAGTGGAAGGAGGAGTGAATACACCGAAGTTAATATTGGAATTCAATCCGCCACCGGCAATTAAAATTTGTGGCGAACCATTATTACAACTCCAGAACATTTTCCAAGCTTCCATGAAACTTGGATTGGCAGTTGTAATGTAATTATCATACAAACCGGTTGTGTTTATCCTGATCACTCTGAAACCTGTTCCCGGCTGAAAGCCCTGACCGAGATAAATATTGCCGGTCGGTTTTTCCACCATCCAGCCACCATAATAAGTGCCATAGGCCCAGGTGGGAATAGTAAGAGCTCCATTGAATGTCCATTGTAATGCTCCGGCGGCATTGAATTTTGCAAGACTATGGTTGCCGGTAAAAGCACCACCACCAGTCACATAAATATTACCGGCATAATCAAAATCCACATCCTTTGCTTTGCCGGTATTCAATCCCGTAAGGTTACCTGTTCCGCTAACAAAAGGATCGATAACCAACGGCTTTGTTTTATCATATCCCTGCGGAAATGAAAAACTGACATGGTTGCCTTCCAATGTATAAACTGATTTCACATCATTGCTCATTTTGGTGAGCAAATTTTCTCCATAATAGCTAACAGGGATTGTTGTTGAAATACCATCAATGTCGGAACTGATAAGCAGATTCCCCTTTGTATCAGTTTTTATTTTTTTTACATCAGCACCATACTTCAATTTTACTATACCGATATCTGCGCCGGGCTGCACGAACAGGCTATATTCAAATCCCGCTTCTTTACCAGGTATGAATGAATAGACAAGGTCTATGCCGGGATAAATATTTTTATAAGTGATCTTTTTATAGCCATATGCTTTACCAGTCAGCATCCGGTATGTGTAATAAGCAGTAGCTTTTTCTTCTTTTATGATTTCAACAGCGGGATCAGCACCTATCAATTCCATCGTGATCGTTCTGTCGGTTACGATTTTTTTACGTTCGATCTCTTCCTCAGGAACCCCTTGTTTTTCTAATTTCTCTTCTTCTGCATGCGATATCTTTTGAACTTTTCTTTGCAGGTGGATCAGTCCTTTTGAGGTAAACAGTACCGGCATTCCCAATCCTTCGTAAGCAAATAAAATGTCCCCCATATGTTCTTGCCCGGTCATGCGGGTACCATACTGGCCGATGTTTTCAATAAAACTGGAGTTTTTGCCATACAGATCCCGGGAAGAAGGTGAATTAACGGGTTGCTGGGTATAACCGGGAATAAATCCGGTTAGTAATACAAAAAATAAAATGCATGCCCGGAAAGAGAAAAACAGCTTAGGATAGCTGGCAAGAATACTTGTTATGATTGATCCGGTCATGTACGGAAGCTGCAGTATTAGTTGGTTTTGAATAGCGATCAGCTGTACCTGTTGCGATACAGGTGATAGTAGTAAGAGCAGTCCGTGAGTTTGTAACCCGTTTTAGTAGATATTTTATTAAACTTAAAAGGAGGTGAGCAGGCACAGTGGGTTATTAAGGATGGTATTAAAAAAGAAAACCTCATCAATGATGAGGTTTTCTTTTGTGCCCGGGGCCGGACTCGAACCGGCACACTCGTGAAAGCGGCAGATTTTGAGTCTGCTGCGTCTACCAATTTCGCCACCCGGGCAAAATGCTATCGATAAGAACTAAAGACCAATCCTTTGGCGGCATTGGGGCTGCAATATTAAGCCATTCCGGCTAATTGGCGGCGGATGCGGTCTAAATATTTTTTCTTGTAATAATAGGCTTTTACCTGCAACAGCTCTTTTTCGGTAACAGTACCTTCCTTATAATTCTCCACCATTTCTTTAACAGGTT
Source organism: Bordetella parapertussis (assembly GCA_943370865.1). GTDB lineage: Bacteria > Bacteroidota > Bacteroidia > Chitinophagales > Chitinophagaceae > CADEDV01. The sequence goes on along the minus strand of CALRSN020000419.1, from coordinate 1,168 downwards.
CATATATCTCGTTTTGAAGTTGCTGAATGGTGGATTCGAGGTCTGCTTTTACAGCAGGCTCATCCACATCCATTAATTGTTCATTTATTTCCAATACTTCCATCAAAAAATCAGGAGGTAGCTCATATTTCTCTTCTTCTTCCAGCAATCCTTTTAGCTGAAGCACATATTTAATGGTCTCATCCGGGTTTTGAAAGGTTTTCCAGGCCTTATTCAGCTGGGCCGATTTTTCCAGTGCTTCTGCCTGTGCCTGACCTTCCTCATTAATAAAATAATCCGGGTGGTATTCCTTTGACAATTCAAAGAACTTCCGGGAAAGAGCGGCTGTATTTACTTTTAGCGTTACCGGCAATTCAAATAATTCGAAATAGTTCATAGCCATTTATGTATAAGAAATTATTTTCTGATAAAAATATCCTTAGTTTGGGTTACAAAACAGGTTTTATCATGTACAAATCTACGAATAAGGCATGGAGCTAATCAGGAACCTCCCGGATACAGAGCTGGTAGCGAACCTCCGGGCGGGAAAAAGCATGGATGAGTCGATCAAAGCCATTTACCGGAACCACTTCGAAAGCCTCTGCTGGTATATCATGAACAACAGCGGCAGCAGGCAGGATGCGGAGGATGTGTTCCAGGAAGTGGTGCTGAGTTTTATTGACCTGGTACAAAAGGACAAGTTCAGGGGCGAGTCAACGGTAAAGACCTTTTTATTTTCCCTGAACCGGCATACCTGGCTTAATGAATTGAAAAGAAGGGGCCGGGCCCTCGCCAGGGAAGAAAAATATGAGAGGGGCCAGGATAAAACGGAGATGGATGCAGGGCATTATATCGCCGACCGGGAAGGAAAAGCGGAGGTGACCCGGTTAGTAGGGGAGTTGGGAGAGACCTGCCGGAAGATATTGCTCCTGTTTTATTACGAGAACCTGTCGATGCGGGAAATATTAGAAACCCTGCATTATGAAAACGAACAGGTGGTGCGGAATAAAAAGTATAAATGCCTGAAACAATTAGAACAAATGATCACTGAAAAACCATATTTGAAACAAAGCCTGAAAAACTTATTGCATGGATAACTCTACACCCAATATGACCACCCTGCTCATCGATCATATCGATGGCGTTTTACCGGTCGCCGAAAAACAGCAGCTGGAAAAACAACTGGCTG
>CALRSN020000418.1:0-3369 GCA_943370865.1 Bordetella parapertussis | reverse complement strand
GCTGCAAATAGGGTAATGAACAGGAGGCAGCCGGTGAGCAGGGCAAGGAAGAGAAAAACAAGCCGGTTCTGGTGCTGACCTGCTGTAACAGCGTTCATATATGTAAAATGGGGCTCTAAACTTACTGCTGGTGGCACCATATGACCCAGCCGGTCTTCTGTTCGCAACCAGAATGTTTTTGTTACGGAAGGTGCTATCTCTATTTGTACATGTGATCTATCAAAGGACGAAACGCTGGTTTCATAGATACCGCTTTTTGCTATTAATCCGCCGGAAGAATATAACCGGGTAAAATAATGCGCTGACGTATTCACCCGGAGATGAAGGGTATCTGTTGCCGACTGGTTACTGATAGAAAACCTGTACCATTGAATCAGCAGGGGCCTGTTTGTTGGATGACTGGCCAGGCGCAGATCAAAAGGTACAAACAGCTGTTGCTGAACTTCCCCAAAACTCAGTGGTTTGTCCGTGGTTTCCTCGTAGAAAAAACAATAACTGGCAATATCCATGCTGGTATTCCATGGCGGTTGACTTTTGAATACAATGGTATCCTGCGCAAACAGGCTCACCCCACTGCATAGCATGACAACAATAAAGAAACTGAGCCTTCTTATTTTCAGCATTCGCTAAAGTTAATTGATAGCCGTTCAATCCGGTAACAGGGATGGTGAGCAGTTGTTTTTTTGAGGGAACGGTTGCAAAGGTTCTTTACATTGATAAAATGGTTATCCCCTCATCCAAACCGTCATTTACCCCAGCCTGCTTTTATTTCCTGCCTGCTTCTGTGAAATTTACCTGAAATATATAAGTATGAAACAGCTCCAACGCATTCTCCTTTTCGTTTTACCGGTAGTACTGATGTTTAATTCTGCATTCGCTCAACCACCTGCGGGCAAATACAATACAGACAATTACCCGGAAGACCGGAAAGCAATTGATTCCCTCAACGGTTATGATCCCTCCAACTTATTGAATGATGACTTAATATCGGTAGGCCCGGAAGGAAAAATATCTTACGGATTTGCACAATGGACCACCCCTGTTCCGGGACTTGAAGATTTCCGGTTTAAATCTTTTACCCCGATGGCTGGTATGACTGTATTAAGAGTGTATAATGGCGATGCGGCAGTACGGCATTCGGTAGTAGATGTTGTAGTTACAAGCCCCACTAAAGGAGATTTTGCCCTACGGGTGATACGGACTGAAACCTATATCAAGACCAACGGTAAATGGTATTTAGTGTACGGACAGGGAACGAAATGGTTGAATGAAGAAGAATTCAAATTGTTTATGCAGCAATCAAAAGACGCAGCTAAGAAAAAAGAGAGTAATTAGGCTAAAAAATGCTGTGGTTAAAAAAATAGCAGCCAGGAAAGACCTGCCTATCCCCAGGCAGGTCTATTCTTTTTAATATTGAGGCGAAACCACAACCATTACAAAACACAACCGTTTCATTTGCCCCGTATTTCCTACCTTCCTTGCTTAAACGCTTGCTATGTTCCAATCGAAGATCGCCGGGATCGGTAAATACCTGCCGGCCAACGTGGTTACCAATAACGACCTCCTGCAATATATGGATACCAGTGACGAATGGATACAGGAACGGACCGGTATCAAAGAACGCCGCTATGCCCACCGCACCGAAGAAACCACCACCACGATGGGAGTGGAAGCAGCCAAAATTGCGATTGAAAGAGCCGGTCTTACCCCGCAGGATATTGACTTTATCGTCTTCGCTACCCTATCACCCGATTATTATTTTCCCGGTTGCGGCGTGCTGCTGCAACGGGCCTTGCACATGAAAGAGATCGGTGCCCTGGATGTACGGAACCAATGCAGTGGTTTTGTGTATGCCCTCAGCGTGGCCGACCAGTTCATCAAAACAGGGATGTATAAAAATATTTTAGTGGTGGGAGCGGAGAAACATTCCTTTGGTCTCGACTTCAGCACCCGTGGCCGGAATGTATCGGTGATCTTTGGAGATGGAGCCGGTGCCGTGGTATTACAGCCTACCACAAATGATCAACAAGGTATCCTCTCAACACATTTACACAGCGACGGAGAAAGTGCGGAAATACTGGCTATGTATAATCCCGGCACCCATGCCAACCACTGGAAGGCCGAGCAATATGCCGACTTTGATGAAGCCGTGATTGGGCAAATGTTCTTCAGTCATAAAATGCTGGATAAAGCACAGGTATTTCCGAATATGGATGGCCCGGCCGTGTTTAAAAAAGCCATTGTGAAATTCCCGGAAGTAATTATAGAATCACTAACCGCCAATGGTCTTCAAACTGCTGATCTCAACTTACTGATCCCGCACCAGGCCAACCTGCGCATCGCCCAGTTTGTGCAGCAGAAACTGCAGCTGAAAGATGAACAGGTCTATAATAATATCCAGCAGTACGGTAACACCACCGCCGCTTCTGTTCCTATTGCTTTATGCGAAGCCTGGGAAAAAGGGAAGATCAAAGACGGTGACCTGGTTTGCCTGGCCGCCTTCGGCAGTGGATTTACCTGGGCCAGTGCTTTATTAAGATGGTAACTTGTGTAATCAGCGGGCAACCTTCATCCTGTAGCTGACATCATAATCAGGAATATGAAAAAGATCATCTCCATAATTGTATTACTCATGGCTGCTGTCAGTATGCAGGCACAAACGGGCAGCTGGAAAATAAAGCTGAACAATAAACTGGTATTAGCGACTGCGAATGAAGATGAGGTAAAGAATGTTAAAAAAATCACCGCCGCTGAATGGAAAAAGAACGGTAAGCTGGAGATCCATTTTACAGAAACCGATCCTGATACCTGGTACCGTGCCTTCCGCTTTTGTGATGAAGCAGATAATGAATTACTGGTAACCGATAGCAGCAGTATAGTTAAGATACCCATCAGCAAACTCCGTGCATTGTTCAAAGGCAAAAAGAAGATCGTTATCTATACCACGATCAGTCCCCGTGACCCCAACCTGGCGGTGCGTATCCGAAGAGTACATTTATGTACCTTGCGGCTTCAGTAACCCATGCGGAAAATCATTTACATCATCAATCCTATTTCCGGCACCCGGACCAAAAAGGACTTGCAGGCTTTTGTGGAAGAACAAACCAAAGCGAAGGGGATCCCTTTTCAAATTTTTCCATCCGTAGCAAGTGGTGATTATTCCTTTCTCATACCCATTATTGAAGAAGAAAAGATAACCGATGTGGTGATTGCCGGTGGTGATGGCACGGTGAGCCAGGTGGTAAACAGTTTGATGAAAACACCTGTCAACTTTGGTATCATTCCCTGCGGCTCGGGGAATGGATTAGCTTTTGCCGCCAAAATTCCCAAACAACCAGAAAAAGCATTGCCCGTAATTTTCAATGGCTC
>CALRSN020000417.1:0-3369 GCA_943370865.1 Bordetella parapertussis | reverse complement strand
TAGAAGGGTGGCTGGTTGTACATACCGGCCGATGCACGGAACACAATATCTTTTTTGCCGTTGGGTTTCCAGCTTACACCAACCCGTGGGCTAATCAAAAATTCCCGGTTCAATGAATTATAATTGAAACGGACACCAGCTGTTACAGTAGTATTATGCGATGAATCTCCCAGCAGTATATTATCCTGGATATAGCCGGAGAATTTGTTAACGCCTAGAACTGTGGTTGACTTGATTACTTTGTTTAATTGCAGCATATTGGGCTGGTATGGCAATGAATAACCAGCAGAGTCCTGGTATTCCCATTCATTCAGTTTATCTGCAATGGTAGTTTTATCAAAGCTCAATCCCCATTGCCAGGCATGTTGCCCCTGGTCATAGTTCCCCTTATGTGCAAGGTTCCAGTTTTCTACGTTCAATGTATTGCGGGCAAAATTCTGGTACACACCAGCACCGAGTGGATTAATGATAAGCCCGTAGGTGGGCTGACTTTTATCAAAATCCCTTTCCCCGAATAAATAGGCCCCGGTGATATCTATATTTTCTCTTTCATCATTCTCAAAACGGCTGGCCATCCATTTCAATTTCAATTTTCGGCTGACTTGGTTTGTAAGGGAGAACCCCAGCATATTGGTACTGTACTCATCTTTTTCCTGGCCGTCAAAGAAAATATCAACACCCAGGTTAACACTCAGGAAAGGAGAGAAGACAGAAGAGGTGAGCTGGCTGAACTCAGGAACCAATGAGAATTTTGTTTTGGAAATATTGCCCAAAAATTCTGCCTGCCATTTTGAACTGAACTGGTAATTGATCAATGCCTGGAAATCTGAAGAAGAAGGAACGTAGTTGCCCGTAGTTTCCTGGCGGCTTAATAAATTCTTATTACTCCTGTTACGAGCGCCAAGCAGGTAACTGAATTTATTATTCTTACTAATTCCTTCCAGTTGTACTCCCTGTTCCAATATGCCCACATAGGCAGAACCACCAAAACGTTTAGGTTTTTTATATTGTATATCCAGCACACTGCTCATCTTATCACCATACTTTGCCTGGAAACCGCCATTGTAGAAATTAATATTCCGTACCATTTCAGGATTAATAAAGCTTAATCCTTCCTGCTGACCGTTCCTGACTAGGTACGGCCTGAAGACTTCAAAATCGTTTACATAGATCAGGTTCTCATCGTAACTGCCACCACGAACAGAGTATTGTGATGTTAACTCATTATTGGAACCAACAAAGATCTTGATCAGGCTTTCCACACCAGTAATAGCTGACGGAAGATTGATGATCGTTTTAGGATTGGGGCGGATCAAACCGGTTTCTCTTCTGTCCCGCTGATCCGTGATCACCACTTCCTGCAATACATTCTCACCTTTTTCCAATCGGATGCTGATCTTTTCCTCTTCGTTCTCATTCAGCAGGAAATTCTTTTGTTCCGTTTTTCTGCCAGTATAAGAGAAGGTAATGGCAAAGGCTTTTTCTGCAGGAACTTCTAAGCGGAAATAGCCGGAGTCGTTGGTGCTGATACCTGTTTGCTTACCCAGGATGATGACAGAAACACCAGGCAAGGGGTTTTCATTATCGTCAACTATTTTGCCGGAAACATAAGCCGTTTTTTTCTGGGAGAAAGCGATGGTGCTAAGCAGGAGGCAAACAACAGTCAGCAATATTTGGCGGCTTACTATTTTCATAAGAGATATGCGAACAAGATACGAATTGTTTTGGCTGTGAAATAGGTCAGTTGGCTTTATTATTGAAATTGATAAGATAGTCAAACAGGTTTGTCTCTGAAGATATCCCCAGTTTTTTTCGTAACCGGTAGCGGCCAATCTCCACACCTCTCACCGAAATACCCATCAGCTGGGCGATCTCTTTGGTAGAGAGATTCATCCGTAAGTAGGCACACAGTTTTAATTCATTGGGAGTAATGGTTGAATGTTTTTCTTTTAACCCCACCACAAAATCGGAATGCACTTTATCAAAGTGCTGGGCAAAATGCTCCCAGTCTTTATCCATTTTGTCATCTTCACTTAATACTTTGACCAACTTTTTTAATTCCGAAATCACTTGTGGATTATCTGTTCCCTTCATCACCTGCGATAACTCCCCACGGATCTTGGAAATAAGTTCACCTTTTTGCACCAGGTGCATGGCCGAGGTGGCCAGTTCTGAGTTTTTATAATTGATCTCTGACTGGAGTTTGTCGTTACGTAATGCCACCAGTTCGCTTTCGGTTTTATTCAATTCCAGTTGGTGCAGGTATTGTTGTTTCTTTTGTTCTTCTTCGTGTTTTACCTGCTGAAGGATGAATTTTTTATGCTGCCATTTATAAATATAAAAGACAAGGGCTAATACGATCAGCAAATAGAGAATATAAGCCCATACTGCCTGGTACCAGGGAGGCAGTACCTTAAATGTGTAAACACTTACGGCAGACTCATTGCCCAGGTTATTCCTTGCTTTTACTTCAAAGCTGTAAGAGCCGGCAGGAAGGTTATTATATTCTTTTTCTGTTTTCTTTGACCATTCTGTCCAGTTATTATCAAATCCTTTTAAACGATAGCTGTATTCTAAATTGTCTTGTTGCCCAAAGAGAGTGGAGGTAAATTCAAAATGAATAGTGCGCCAGTTATTGGCAATACTCTTGATACTTTTCTCCTCCTGTACCTGAGTTTCATTTACATTGGCAAAATACCCTCCAAATAAAACACTGTCTTTTTTATTAATGATCCGGACCAGCCTGATCTGTGTTTGAAATACAGGACTGTTCTTTTTATATTTTTCAAAGTTGATATGAAAGAAACCTTTCTCACCACCCACAAAAATATTTTTCTCGTTGACCGGGTAGACGAATTCAAAACCGCTCAGTAATTTATTCGTCAGTTCGGGCATGTAGATCACAACAGGCGTCTGACCGGAGTAGTCGGCCACACCCAGCATTTTCTCATGTACGAACCAGATATTGCCGGATTTATCTTCTTTCAGGTACCGCAGACTTTGCTCGCCGAATATTTTTTTATAAGTCGCCGAAGGTTCAAAGCGGTCGATACTCTTGTTGTACACATATATTCCTTTTACTGTTGCAACAAGTACTTCATTTTTGATTTTATAAATATGATTGTCAAGCGCTGAAGGCAAGCCTTCTTTATCCGCATATAATTTGGTACTATATTGCTGATTTGATCCCTGCGAAACTTTATACACCCCATGATAAGGATGAGAAACCCAGATATTGTCAGCATTATCAGTGGCAATGAACCTTGATGATTCAAAAAAATCGGGAAGAACGGCTCCTTCTTTAAAGCTGTTGTTGATATAGTCAAAGAATTTTAACCCCCTGTAATTTCCTGATACGATCCTGGCTGA
>CALRSN020000416.1:0-3370 GCA_943370865.1 Bordetella parapertussis | reverse complement strand
ATGACAGCTTTGAAAAGCATATTGAAGATACACTCATTGCCGGTGATGGCTTATGTAATGAAAAAGTGGTCGAGATCGTCGTTAAAGAAGGGCCGGACAGGGTGAATGAGATCATTGAATGGGGCGCCAGATTCGACAAAGAAAAAGATGGTGATTATAAATTGGGAAAAGAAGGAGGGCACTCCGAGTACCGTATCCTGCACCATAAGGATATAACGGGGAAGGAAATGGAAAGAGCCTTAATAGATGCGGTGGCTGCTCAAAAGAACATTGAATTCATCAAACATTGTTTTGTAATTGATATCATCACCCAGCATCACCTGGGCTACCTGATTACTAAATCAACACCTGACATTGAATGTTATGGTGTGTATGTGCTGAACCTGGAAACAAACCGGATTGAAAAGATAGTTGCGAAAATCACATTGCTTGCAACGGGTGGTAACGGGCAGGTGTACCGAACCACTACTAATCCTTCTATTGCTACCGGTGATGGAGTGGCTATGGTCTATCGTGCCAAAGGCCGGATTGAAAATATGGAGTTCATCCAGTTTCATCCCACAGCCTTATATGAGCCCGGCTTAAAAGGACAGGCCTTCCTGATCACGGAAGCAGTGCGGGGTGACGGAGGCATATTGCGGAATAAGAATGGAGAAGCGTTCATGGAAAAATATGATCCCAGGAAAGACCTCGCACCAAGGGATATTGTGGCAAGAGCGATAGATAGTGAAATGAAGAAAACCGGTACGGAGCATGTGTGGTTAGATTGCCGGCATTTCAGTAAGGAGAAATTCATTGAACATTTTCCCAATATTTATGAGAAGTGTTTATCCCTCGGAATTGATATTGCGAAGCATATGATACCCGTGGCACCAGCGGCGCATTATAGTTGCGGGGGAATTAAAACAGATGAGTGGGGCCGGAGCTCGGTTAAAAATTTGTATGCCTGTGGAGAATGCTCAAGTACGGGTTTGCATGGGGCCAACCGCCTGGCCAGTAATTCACTCCTGGAAGCCATGGTGTTTGCTCATCGTTGTTTCCTGGATGTTAAAGAGATAGTAAAAACTATTTCCATCAAAGAAAATATCCCGGACTGGAATGCCCGTGGTACGGCTGAACCAAAGGAAATGATCCTGATCACCCAAAGTCTGAAAGAGCTCCAGCAGGTGATGAGCGATTATGTAGGTATTGTAAGGAATGATGTGCGTCTCCAAAGAGCTATGCGCCGGCTGGACCTGTTGTGGGAGGAAACAGAACAATTATACCAAAGCACTTCGCTATCTACTCAATTGATGGAGTTGCGTAATATGATCACGGTAGGATACCTGATCGTTAAAGGAGCTGCCTTCCGTAAAGAAAGCCGTGGCTTGCATTTCAATACCGATTACCCGGGTCAGAGTGAACTGGTGCAGAATATAGTGTTGTAGATGGTTATCTTTGCGCATCATGTATTATATCATTTACGGTTTTTTATACCTGGTTTCTTTATTGCCTTTACGGGTATTATATTTCTTTGGCGATGGTATTTATGGATTGGTATTCTATATCATTAAATACCGCCGTGAAGTGGTGATGAATAACCTAAAAATTGCTTTTCCCGATAAGACAGCAAAAGAAAGGATGCGCATCGCTAAAGATTTCTACCACAATTTCATTGATACGTTTATTGAGACGATCAAGTTTATTTCCATTTCTAAAAAGGAGATACAGCGCAGAAGTACGGGAGAGTTTGAGATCATCAATGCAATGATCGAGAAAGGAAGGAATGTGCATATCATGGCAGCCCACCAGTTTAACTGGGAGTTTACCAACCTGTTATATGCGATGAACCTGAAAACACCCTTTGTCGGTGTCTATATGCCCATCGCCAACAAAGCGTTGGACAAGATATTTTTTGATTTCAGGAAACAATTTGGGACCATCCTGATCTCTGCACCGGATTTTAAGAATAAAATGCACCAGGTTTTTGCAGGGCAACATGTGCTTGCCCTGGCAGCAGACCAAAATCCCGGTAATCCCTCCAATGCCTATTGGGTAAATTTTATGGGCAAGCCGGCACCTTTTGTAACAGGTCCTGCTAAAGGGGCTGTGAAATATAATACGGCGGTGGTCTATGTGGGTTTTCAGAAAATCAAAAGGGGTTATTATCATTTCACCGCAACCCTGCTGGCAGAGAACGGGTCTGATTATACCCCGCAGCAGCTGACCGTAATGTATAAAAATGAAGTGGAGAAGATCATCCGCCGCGACCCGGCCAATTATTTATGGAGCCACCGCCGCTGGAAGTATGACTGGAAAGAAGAATATGGACCTGTTTATTCATAAGAAAAGGGCTGATCTGATAGGATCAGCCCTTTTGGTTGGCAGGTTTAATGGTTAACGGTTCAGGACTCCATAAAGATATTCCTGTTATCCCGGACTACCGGAGGGTAAATGACGGAAATAAATACCGTGTTTTCCCCATTTCTTTCCGGTTACAAGACGCTTTTGGGAGAAGCTTGCAGGTGTGAGATTTGGGTGGTATTTTAATTTTTATTCTTCCATCTAAATTTTTTTTATGAGCAATAATGATCAAAGTAAGCCCATAGCCACAAAAGTTAATTTTCTGATTCTTCTTTCTGTATTAACACTGGCGTCAACTGGAATTTTCGTTTACTTATGGCTAAAAGAAAAGGACAAGGTTTCTTATTTGACTGAAAAGACCCAGCCACAATGGAGAATTAAAAATACCGAGTTTATTGAGAGATATATGGCTGATGACTGGACAGAATACTATAAAAATGATGTAAGAATGGATGGTTTAACCTATTCAGTTTCTTTTGATATAGTAAAACTGAAGGATGTAATAGATGCATGGACAATCAAAGGACAAATAGGAGGTAAGGCAATAGATCAGGTAAATGCTGAATTTTTGATTTATGGTGATAATATTTTAAGTATTCCAACAGGAGATCCCAAAAAAGTGCCTGGAGCATTTTCTATTTGCCTATCACCTTATAACAAAAAGGCTAAAATGAATCTGTATGACAATGCAGATCCTAAAACCCGTCCCTTAAACCTAGGTGACCTCCATCCATAATCCATGCCTTTATATTTACACCACTATGCTGAGTTTTTTTGCTTTCTTATTGCAGCTATCTGCTACAGGAAGTTGAAAGGCTCAGCTTTTATATGGTTCATCCCTTTCATGTTCCTTACGCTTAGCATGGAGCTTTTGGCCACTTATATGGTTCATGTAAAAGGGGTTAAGAACAATTCATCTATTTATAATTTTCTTACAACAGCGGCTTTTGTTTTTTATCTATGGTTTATGAGCAGCTCAACTAAAAGCCTTTTAATAAAAAAGCTCTTCCTTCCGGTTACAGGCCTG
>CALRSN020000415.1:0-3375 GCA_943370865.1 Bordetella parapertussis | reverse complement strand
TCCTTTGATACCCGTTTCAATAACGATCGTGGCATCACACATGCCAGCCACAATACGGTTGCGGGTCGGGAAATTATGTTTATCTGGATTGGTTCGGCTGCGGAATTCCGTCAGCAGTCCGCCGTTTTTGGCCATGTCCTTGGCAAGCCCGGCATGTTGCGGCGGATAGATCTGGTCGAGCCCATGTGCCAATACCCCAACGGTCGGTAAATTATTCTTTAATGCTGTTTTGTGAGCAATGGCATCAATACCATAGGCAAGGCCGCTGACCACCAATATATTTTGTTCTGCCAGGTCTTTGATGAGCTTTTCTGTTGCCTGCTTGCCATAATCGGTGTGGTTTCTTGTTCCGACCACTGCAATGATCTTTGCTGCATTCAGGTCAGCAGTGCCTTTATAAAATAATAATTCAGGAGAATCATAGCAGTTCAATAAACGTTGCGGGTAAGCTGCATCGGTAATAAACAAAGGGCGGATGGAATATTTTTCAATGAATTTTATTTCTTCTTCTGCTTCATTGAATCGATCGAATTGTTTGATAGCAGTAGCTCTTATTTCACCAATACCTTCAATGTTTTTTAGTGCCGTTGCTTTTGCTTTGAAGATGGCTTCTGCCGTGCCAAATTGCTCCACCAGTATCTTGGCCTGCACAGGACCAATATTTGGGGTAAGGGATAAGGCGATCTGGTATAGCAGGTCGTTACTCATTGCCCCTTAAAAATAAAGCAATCAGGAATAATGGGATAACTGAATTTTCTAATTACTGGCCCGTTACTTTCATTTCTGTGCGGCGGTTCTTTGCCCGGCCTTCTTCGGTTGTATTAACGGCTACGGGTTTTGTTTCTCCATAACCTTTCGCTACCAGCCGGGTGGCAGCGATTCCTTTGCCGGTTAAATAAGTAACTACGGCTTTTGCCCGGTTATTCGACAGGGCCAGGTTATCGGCGGGTTTGCCCGCATTATCGGTATGGCCGCTGATCTCAATTTTAAGAGAGGGATTCTCATTCAATAATTGTACTAACCGGTCCAGTTCAATTTGTGAAGCAGGTTTAAGATCAAATTTATTGACATCGAAAAATATATTGTTCAGTACGACGGAAGCGTTTACTTCTATCGGTTGCAACCCGATATTCTTTTCATATACCGAATCGGGGGATGACTGTGTCAATGAAAAATTATCAGAGTAAAATAAATAGCCTTTACGGTTCACATTGAAAGCATAATCTTTTCCGACTGGCAAAGTGATAAGATAGTTACCTGTTTCATCCGTTTGTACTTTGGATAAAGGCTCTTTGGCAGTGAGATCGATCAGCTCAACGGCAGAGGGCAATCCTTTTTTTGTTTTGGTATCAAAGACCTGCCCTTTTACCCATAATGTTTTATAAGGGCGAACATCTTCTCTTAATTCAAAACTGTATATATCAAGGCCGCCTTTGCTGTCACTCCTGTCGCTGGAGTAGTAAGCTGTTTTCCCGTCGGAAGAAATAAATAATGTTCCTTCCTGGCTGATGGTATTGATCGGGTATCCAAGATTAGTTGGGTTGCTCCAGGCGCCATTCGGTCCTTTTCTTGCATAGTATAGATCGGCATCTCCATAGCCGGGATGACCATTGGAAGTAAAGTAGAATGTTTGATTATCGGCATGAATAAACGGACATTGTTCGTCAGCAGGAGTGTTGATGCCAGGCCCCATATTCTCCGGGTCGCTCCATTTGCCGTTAGCTTGTAAATGCGAAACATAAATATCACTGCCCCCATAACCGCCGGGAACACGGCTGGCAAAATACAAGTCTCTTTTATCCGGAGACAAACAAGGTTGCGATTCCCAGAATTCTGAATTGATCCTGCCGCCAAGATTTACTGCTTCGCTCCACCCTTTTTCAGTGAGGTAAGAAATATAAATATCACAGCTACCAAAACCATCTCTCCGGTTACAGGCCGTAAAGACCAGCCATTGCCCGTCCTGCGAAATATTTTGTGCGCCTTCGTTTTCTGGTGTATTGATGTCTCCCTCCATTGGTGTGGAGGTTTCCCAGTTGCCATTCTTGTTCTTGCTGTAATAAAAATCCTCATTGAAATTCCTGATCCTTCTTGTAAAAACAAGCTCACTGTTATCGATGGTCAGCGATGGAAAATACTCAGATTCTTTACTGTTGATATTATCCCCGATATTTTGCGGGGCAAATACATAATTCTTATTAGTATTCTTTTTTGCATAATTCACTGCAAATTCAAAACTTTTTTTCCTGAATTCACCCGATCTGCGGGTATTGGGATTTAGTTTCTCTGCTGATAAAAGAATATTGATATTATTCAGTGCTTTTTCAAATTCGCCTTTACCGGCCAGCGCAATTGAATAGGGGAGGCGGTATTCAAAGGAAAAAACAGAATCAATTGCAAATGCTTTTTCATAAGCGGCGATACAATCATCGTATCTTTTATAATCACTGTAAATAACCGCCTGCAATAAGTAGGCGTCCATATACCGGGGCTCTTTATCGAGGGCCTGTTTTAGCAGGGGTAAGGCATCTAATCCTTTTCCATCTTCCACTTTGGCGAGGGCTTCATTAAAAAGAGCAACTGCCTTTTTATTGATTTTTTCTGCATCATAGGGCTGTGCTGCCAAAAAACCAGGACTCAAAAAGAAAGCGGCGAGCAAGGAGAAAGAGAAAAGGTATTTCATGAACAGGAATTGTTGATTTTCAATAACGAATCTAACTCAAATTTATTCCTGTAAAAGAAGAAAAAAGCAGAATAAAGGTTGCCCGGTCAGGGCACATTGATGTATTTGTGCAGCTGGAGGCTCAGTTCCCATTGCGGGTTAGCCTTGATATAGTCAATGATCAGCGGCGTCACCTGGGCTGCTTTATCCCATTCCGGTTGCAGGTAAAGCTTGCAGGAAGGCGAAACCAATGCAGCATATTTCTCTGCCCATTCAAAATCGGATTTATTGAAGATGACTACTTTCAATTCGTTGGCATGAGGAACTACTTCGGGCAATGGGGCTTTGAATTTTTTAGGAGAAAGGCAGATCCAGTCCCAGTTGCCGCTTAACGAATGTGCGCCGGATGTTTCAATATTGGTTTGCAGACCGGCTGCTTTCAATGATGCTGTTAATTCGTCGAGGTTATGCATCAGTGGTTCGCCGCCGGTGATAACTACCAGCTCCGTGGAAGTCTTTTTTGCTTCAGCAACTAAGTCGGTAATTTCAATTATAGGATGTTTCTCAGCATCCCAGCTATCTTTAACATCACACCACACACAACCTACATCACAACCACCCAGGCGAATAAAATAAGCAGCCCTTCCCTGGTGAAAACCTTCACCCTGCAGGGTATAAAAATGCTCCATTACCGGTAGCGCCTTGGTATGAAT
>CALRSN020000414.1:0-3385 GCA_943370865.1 Bordetella parapertussis | reverse complement strand
AAACTCTTCCCCAAGATCAATAAGATATTTGACGGCGACCAGCCTCTATTTGAGAAGATCGAAAGTTTTTGTGAAGAGTATATCAGCATAGTAACAGAGAATCCATTCCTACCTCTTTTTGTGATCAACGAGATCAACCAGGATCCTGATTATTTTTTAAAGAAGGTCTGGGCAGGAAAATCCAAACCCAACCCGGCTAAATTCCTGGAGCAGATCGACAGGGAGGTAAAGAAGGGGACCATTAAAAAAATTAACCCCGTGCACCTGCTCATGAACCTGATTTCAATGACCATTTTTCCCTTTATGGGCAAACCCATGTTCCAGAAAAACCTGGGGATCAGTGAAGCGCAGTTCAGGCAACTGATGGAGCAGCGGAAGAAAGAAATACCGGCATTTATTATTGACGCAATAAAGAAATAATTTTTTTTCATCTAAAATTAACCAAATGGTTAAGAAGTTAAAGTATATCATCCTGGTGCTTTTCCTGCCGATAATAGCAGCAGGACAGGGATTGAACAAACTTGATCTGCAGCAGGCATACGAGTTGTCACAAAAGAATTACCCGGTGGTAAAGCAAAAAGACCTTATCCGGCAAACGGCGAATATCAATATTGAAAACCTGCAGAAAGGGTTTTTACCGCAGTTTACGGTTAGCGGGCAGGCCAGCTACCAGTCAGACGTTACCAGTGTCCCGGTTTCTCTTCCGGGTATCACGATTGAATCTGCTTCAAAAGATCAGTATAAACTGCTGGCCGATGTGAGCCAGCTGATCTATGATGGCGGTATTACAAAGGAACAGAAGGTTTACCAGCAGTTGAATGCGACGGTAGAGGATCAGAAAGTGGAAGTGGAGTTGTATAAGCTCAAAGAGCGGATTAATCAGCTTTACCTGAGTATCCTTTATCTCAATGAACAATTGAAGCAGGTTGAGCTGGTAAAAGCAGATATCAATACAGGTATCAAAAGAGTGGAAGCACAGGTACAGAATGGTGTGGCATTTCGTTCTAACCTCAATATGCTGAAAGCGGAGTTATTAAAAACACATCAGCGGTCTATCGAGATCAGCTCATCAAGAGCAGGCTTGGTGGACGCATTGGCATTATTTGTTGGCCAGCCGCTGAATGCGGATCTGCAGTTGGAAAAACCTGTGTCAACAGCGGTGGCTATTGGTGACGAGATCAGAAGGCCCGAATTAAAACTATACAGTGTTCAATCAAAGCTGATCGGGCAACAGGATAAACTGATCACAGCGAAAAATTTACCTAAAGCCAGCCTCTTTGCACAAGGCGGTTATGGCCGTCCCGGCTTGAACCAGTTAAAAAATGAATTTGATTTCTATTATATCGGTGGTGTTCGGTTAAACTGGTCCCTGGGTGGGTTATACACGAAGAAGAAGGAAAAAGAACTGGTAAAAGTGAACCGGCAGATCGTGGATATTCAGAAAGAAACCTTTTTGCTAAATACGAATGCACAGCTAAAACAACAGCAGGCCGAAATTGACAAGCTGCTGAAGCTGGTGGCTTCTGATTACGAGATCATCTCCCTGCGGGCCAGTGTGAAAGATGCCGCTAATGCGCAATTGGAGAATGGAGTTATAACTGCCAATGATTATCTCAAAGAAGTGAATGCAGAAGACCAGGCCCGGCAGTTGCTCATCACTCACCAGGTACAATTATTACAGGCACAGATCAATTATCAAACTATTTCAGGAAAACAATAAATAAACAGCGATGAAGACAATAGTAAAAATTATTCCCTTAGCAGCCTTGTTATTCCTCATGGCCTGCAATAATAAGAACGGTAAGTTTGATGCTACCGGCACTTTTGAAGTAGACGAAGTGATCGTTTCTTCTGAGTTAGCCGGAAAAATAACCAGCTTCTCTGTTGAAGAAGGGCAAACAATTCCAAAAGACAGTATTGTTGCGGTGGTGGATGCTGCCAATATCTCCTTGCAAAAGGAACAGGTGGAAGCCAACATACAAGCATTGAGTGAAAAGACTGCTGATGTGTCTCCGCAGGTGCGGTTACTGGAAAATCAGTTAGCTGTACAGCAGTCGCAGCTGAATAACCTGTTGCATGAACAGGCAAGAATTCAAAACCTGTTGAAACAGGATGCAGCCACCGGCAAGCAATTGGATGATATTGCCGCACAGGTAGATGTGGCTCAAAAAAATCTTGCGGTCACGCAACAGCAGATCAATGTACAGCGCAGCAATGTAGCGACACAGAACCGGGGTATAATGAGTGAAGGAAAGCCTCTGGAAAAAAGAATTGCGCAATTGGATGATCAATTGAAGAGAGCAACAATTCTTAATCCTGTTAACGGAACAGTAATTACCAAATACGCAGAACAGGGAGAAATCACTGCTGCAGGTAAAGCACTCTATAAGATCGCTGATCTCAGCATTATGACATTAAGGGCTTATATAACCGGTACTCAAATTTCGGAGGTGAAACTGGGGCAGGTAGTAAAAGTATTGGTGGACGATGGGGCAGACAAATACAAGGAATTGCCGGGCACAATCACCTGGATAGCCGATAAGGCCGAGTTTACCCCGAAGACCATCCAGACAAAAGAGGAAAGAGCCAACCTGGTATATGCGATCAAAGTAAAAGTGAAGAACGATGGTTACCTCAAGATCGGTATGTACGGAGAATTAAAGTTTAAGTGATGAAATCAGTTGTAGTAAATAATATCAGTAAACGGTATGGTTCTAAAAAGGCTGTGACAACGGCCTTACAGGGAATCAACTTTGAAGTGGATAAAGGGGAACTGTTTGGCATCATCGGCCCTGATGGTGCGGGAAAAACCTCTTTATTCAGGATACTGACCACACTCTTACTGGCAGAAGAAGGAACAGCAACCGTAGATGGACTGGATGTGGTAAAAGGTTATAAAGCGATACGTCAGCGGGTAGGGTATATGCCCGGCCGGTTTTCCTTGTACCAGGACCTGACCGTAAAAGAGAACCTTGATTTTTTTGCCACCATTTACAATACATCGGTGGAAGAGAATTATGACCTGATCAAAGACATCTACTCACAGATAGAACCTTTTAAAGACAGGAAGGCAGGCAAACTATCGGGTGGTATGAAACAAAAACTGGCATTGAGCTGTGCATTAATACACCGGCCCTCTGTATTATTTCTTGATGAACCGACCACGGGTGTTGATGCTGCGTCAAGAAAAGAATTCTGGGAAATGCTGCGAAAGCTGAAAGAACAGCAAATTACTATCCTTGTTTCTACACCCTATATGGATGAGGCCAGTCTTTGTGATAAAGTAGCGCTGATACAATCCGGTAAAATTTTATCCATCGATACACCGGAAGGGGTAGTAAAATCATTTGGGAAAAAGATCATGGCAGTAAAGAGCAGCAATATG
>CALRSN020000413.1:0-3392 GCA_943370865.1 Bordetella parapertussis | reverse complement strand
CCACATATCGGCAATGTCATTTGTCGTGATATTATTGGCAAACCATTCATGACCGCTTTCATGGATGATGATATAATCCCATTTTTTCCCCCAGCCGCTGCCGGAAAGGTCCATGCCTAAGTAGCCATCCTGGAAATGGTTGCCATAAGCAACCCCACTCTGGTGTTCCATTCCCAGGTGCGGCGACTCCACCAGCTTGTAACCATCTTCATAAAAAGGATAGGGGCCAAACCAGTGTTCAAAAGCCTTTAGCATTTTTTTTACATCTCTTCCAAATTGTTTTTTCGCTTTTTCAAGATCGTAATCCAGTACCCAATAGTCGCAGGAAAGAAGATCCTTTTCCCCCTTATATACTTCACTGAATTTTAGATAATGGCCAATATAAGGTACGATGTTGTAATTGTTGATGGGACTTGTTACTATCCAGGAGTAATTCTTTTTTCCATTTCTTTCTTCACCCGGAGGGCCTTCACGGCCATTTGCCACAGCTACTAAGGAAGAAGGAACCGTAATGTTTAAAATGGCACCGTCTTCCGGTTCATCACCCTGGTGGTCTTTACAAGGATACCATACACTGGCTCCCAACCCCTGGCAGGCAACAGTTACCCACGGACGGCCTTTAGCATCTTTGGTCCAGATCCAGCCTCCATCCCAGGGTGGGTTGACTGCTTCACGGGGTACCCCTTTGAAATAAATATAGATGCTGTTGTTCTCTTTTCCCTTGGCTGTATGAAAATCCCTTTCACCAAAATCGATCCAATACACATTGCCTTCTCTTTTGAAGGGATACGAAATATTGCCATCAGTTACTTTTTCAATAACCATCGGTTGCTGCAGGTCGATCTGCATTACTTTATTCTTTCCGGGCTGAACTACATCATATGTCAGTTGGTTATAACCTGTGATCTCTTTCTTTTCAATATTCACATCAATATTGATGTTATAGTGCAGTACATTCCACCAGACTCTCTCAGGTGTTATGCTGCCTCTTAGCGTATCCTGTTTTGTAAAACCCTTCTTTTGATGCAAAGGCTGGGCACAGGAGTATTGTGCTATGAACAGAAGATGCAGTATCAAAAAATAACCAACCCTTCTTTTCATAAGTTGAGATTTGCTTTAGTTTGCTAATTTAGTCTGACTATATTTAAAGAATGAACCGTTTAACAAAATATTTTCCACTTTATTTTATCCTCTCTTTATGCCTGGTATCCTGTGCCGGTAAAAAACACAGTGATAAAAAAGTGTTCCATTATAATGAACAAACTGGCATTGCTTCCCTTGATCCGGCATTTGCCAAGAACCAGTCCATTATGTGGCCGGTGCACCAGCTTTTTAATACCCTGGTGGAAGTGGATGATCGGCTGCAGATAGTTCCTTCACTGGCAAAAAGCTGGGAGATATCGGATGACAGGCTTGTTTATACCTTTCATTTAAGGGATGATATTTTCTTTCACGACGATGCATGTTTCCCGGACGGGAAGGGCAGAAAGCTGCTGGCAAGTGATATTGAATATAGTTTATCCCGGATCATTGATAAGAATATTGCCAGTCCCGGTGCCTGGATATTTAACCGGAAAGTAGATTCACTGCAACCTTTCAAAGCACTTAATGATTCAACCTTTCAGCTAAAACTGGTACGACCCTATAATCCTGTGCTTGGCATTTTATCTATGCAGTATTGTTCCATTGTTGCAAAGGAAGCCGTGGAAAAATACGGGAGTGATTTTCGCCGGCATCCTGTCGGTACCGGGCCTTTTCAGTTCGTGGCCTGGGTGGAAGGACAGGCATTGGTGCTGACTAAAAACAAGAACTATTTTGAGAAAGACAGCGCTGGTAACCGGCTGCCCTACCTTGATGGGATAAAAATCACATTCTTCGATAGTAAGGCTACCGAGTTTTTACTGTTCAGGCAAAACAAGCTGGAATTTATTAATGATATTGATCCGTCGTTTAAAGACGAAGTACTTACCAAAAGAGGTGTGTTAAAGAAAGGGTGGGAGGGTAAGATCAAACTGCATACAAGCCCCTATTTGAATACCGAGTACCTGGGTATATTGTTCGATTCAACTAATGAAATACTTAAGAATTCACCTCTTAAAAGTAAAATGATCAGGCAGGCGATCAACTATGGTTTTGACAGAAGAAAAATGATATTGTATTTGCGCAACTCATTAGGTACTGCTGCTGAATCCGGGTTTGTCCCGATGGGGCTGCCGTCATTTGATACCGCAGCTGTAAAAGGATATTATTATGATCCTGCCATGAGCCGCCGCCTGCTGGCAGATGCCGGTTTCCCGGATGGTAAAAATTTACCTGTTGTTAAATTGCTGACAGTTCCCATCTATGCCGACATGGCAAATTTTATCGCCAAACAATTAGACGAGGCGGGCATACCTGTGCAGGTGGATGTGGTGCAAAAATCGTTGTTACTCGAAATGACCTCTAATTCACGGGCACTTTTCTTCCGGGGCAGCTGGATCGCCGATTACCCGGATGCAGAGAATTATTTATCTGTTTTCTATTCAAAGAATCCGGCACCCCCTAATTATACACGATATAATAACCCAAGGTTTGATGCTTTATTTGAACAGGCGTTGACTGAAGAAAATGATTCATTACGGCTCAGGCTTTACCAGCAGGCTGACCAGGTCATGATCAATGATGCACCTATTGTTCCGTTGTGGTATGATAAAGCAGTACATCTTGTGCAAACCAATGTAACAGGATTTTATCCCAATGCACTAAACTTGCTTGAGCTCAGGAAAGTCAAGCTAAATGAATAGGGCATTTTATTGGTCGAGAGCTTTGATCCGCTGATCAATAACTGCCAGCTGATCTTTTTCCTTAGGTGCTAACTTCTCTTTGTTCTTATTGATATAAGAGTAAGGTGTTTCTATGCCTCCATAACTTCCCTCTGATCTGAACACGGAAGTGGCAGGAGGGTTGTTGAGGTTTGCTGCCACCACCACTTCTGGTAGCCCGGAAGCATTTTTTTGCAGCGAAATCTTATTGGGTGGAGGCGGGACCAGGAATTCAGCAATACTGGCTTTGTTAGCTATTTTGAACACATCATTTGTATCAACGAGAATGATCCGTGTGACGATTTCCCCGGCACTATTTTTTAAAAATAAGGAGCATTCAAATGTATACAGGGTAATAATATCGTAGTTAGTTCCGGCGATACGTTGGGCATAATAATCCA
The DNA here is from genome assembly GCA_943370865.1 of Bordetella parapertussis. Taxonomy (GTDB): domain Bacteria; phylum Bacteroidota; class Bacteroidia; order Chitinophagales; family Chitinophagaceae; genus CADEDV01. Next base: position 190 of record CALRSN020000413.1, on the reverse strand, counting down.
GCACTACAGGCGCAGACATTGTGAAATCAATATTATAGGCGGGGTTACAATCATTACCGCAAAGCTCTTTTCCCTTTAATTCTTCGCAGACAAGCGGCAGCTTTTCATCCAGTATGCGCCAGGCTTTATTACCGGGCTTAAAATGGGCAGGCAGGTTGATCCTGTATTTGCCGGTGTCTATTGCGGTCAG
>CALRSN020000412.1:0-3397 GCA_943370865.1 Bordetella parapertussis | reverse complement strand
GATCATTAACTTTGGAACCGGTGGCACTACCTACGAGATTCTGTCTTTAACAGCAACAGAAATGCACCTGCGTAATATTGGTATCGACGGAAATTCCTGGTACCAGAAATTAAAAGTAAAACCATAGGTCAATGAAACAATTGTCATTCATATTTCTATCAGCTGTATTGCTTTGTTTCTCCTGTGGCAAAGACAGCCCGGGTACTACGAATGTCGCACCTACTAATCTTACAGTGAATGCGGTGGTGAGTACAGACAACAGCGGCAATGTGGCTTTTACAGCTTCTGCAACAAATGCAGTTACCTATGATTATGATTATGGTAACGGTATTTTTCAAACTGTTGTATCGGGTGTGGTCACTTACAGGTACCCTTCTTCTGGTGTCTATACTGTTAATGTAATCGCCAAGAGTTCATCTGGTCAGACCATTTCTAAATCAAGACAGGTAACGGTGACTGTTGCGCAGTCATTGATATGGTCTGAGGAATTTAATACTCCCGGTGCACCTGACCCCTCCAAATGGGGATATGACCTGGGGGCAGGAGGTTGGGGAAACAATGAACTGCAGTATTACACCAACAGGCCCGATAATGCTGTTGTATCCGGCGGCACCCTTAAGATCATTGCCAAAGCAGAAAACTTCAGTGGAAGCCCTTATACTTCGGCCCGGCTTTTATCAAAAGATAAATTCTCATTTAAGTATGGTAAACTGGAAGCCAGGGCAAAATTACCGTTTGGAGCCGGCACCTGGGCTGCTATCTGGATGCTGGGCAGCAATATCAATACAGTACCATGGCCCGGTTGCGGCGAGATAGACATTATGGAGCATGTGGGGAACCAGCAGAATAAAATATTCGGTACACTGCATTATCCCGGTCGTTCGGGTGGTAATGCAGACGGAAGTTCAGTTGTGATTGCTAATGCAAGTACCGAATTTCACAAGTATGCTGTGGAATGGACTGCCAGTACGATAAAAATATCCGTGGATGATTTTACATACTTTACGTTTTCCAATTCGGCAGCTGTTCCTTTTAATCATAACTTTTTTATCATTCTTAATATAGCTATGGGGGGCAATTTTGGCGGAGCTGTTGATCCGGCATTTGTTAGTTCAACCATGGAAATAGATTATATCAGGGTGTACCAGTAATCATTTTTTCTCATAGGCATATAAAGCAAGCATTTTCATCAGCAGTCATTAAAAAGTGGATCGTAATTACTTCTTTAAGTTACTACCTCCACTTTTTAATACTTCTTGCCCGGTTTTGCCTCAATTAATAAAATATCATGAAAGTCATTACAATAAAATGGGCGGTTATTTTCCTGCTTCCCGTTCTGCTGTTAGTTCAGCAAACTGCAAAAAGCCAGTCTGCTTTTCAAAAATTAGTATGGGCAGATGAATTCAACTATAATGGACTGCCGGATACGGTCAAATGGAGTTATGACAAAGGGAATGGCTGCCCGGATATTTGTGGTTGGGGTAATAACGAACTCCAGTTTTATACCTGGAACAGGTCCGAAAATGCAAGAGTGGAAAATGGCAACCTGGTCATCGAAACAAAAAAGGAAAACTTTTCAGGAGCTGCCTATACTTCTGCCCGTTTGGTAACGAAGAACAAAGGTGACTGGAAATATGGCCGCATAGAGATAAAGGCGAAACTCCCTGCCGGTAAGGGCTTATGGCCTGCTATCTGGATGCTGCCCACCAACTGGGCCTATGGTGGCTGGCCTAACAGCGGGGAGATAGATATCATGGAGAATGTCGGCTACTTACCTGATTCAGTATTTAGTGCTATACATACAGGCGCCTATAATGGGATGAAAGGGACGCAAAAAGTGAATGGCCAATTTAGAAAGGATTTGTATGATGCTTTTCATGTGTATGCTATGGAGTGGACAGCAGAAGAAATTACATTTTTAATCGATGGAGTAAAATTTCATTCATTTAAAAATGAACATTCAGGATCACAGGCATGGCCTTTTGACCAGGAGTTCCATTTATTGCTCAATATTGCTGTGGGCGGCAACTGGGGTGGTAAGTATGGAGTGGATGATAAATTATTTCCACAAAAACTACTGGTTGATTATGTCAGGGTATATCAATAATGAATTTTAATTTTCCAGGTATGAAACAGTTTAAAAATTTTACCGGATCAATCGCTTGTGCGGTTATTGTATCCTTTTTTTTAATTCGGTGTACGAATGAAAAAGCGTCTGCCCCGGTAGCGAAAGAAGAAAATAAGCCGGCAGGCAAAACAGTTTTCTTCGATGATTTTTCCGGTACAACACTGGATACTTCAAAATGGAATACAGAGGTAAGCGGAATACATGTAAATAATGAATTGCAGGGATATGTTGATTCGGCAGCAGTGATCAGGCTGGTAGCAGGTGATGAGGCAGAAGGTGCAGCCAATGGGGCATTATTATTACAACCACATTATGCTCCCGGTTATATAACAAAGGACGGTCAGAAATTTGATTTTGTTTCAGGAAGAATAAATACCCGCAACAAAGCTGAATTTGCCTATGGATCTTTTGCTGCAAGAATTAAATTAACCGATGGTGCAGGTCTGTGGCCGGCCTGGTGGATGCTGGGCAATGGCAACTGGCCGGAAACCGGGGAGATTGATATCATGGAATATGTGGGTGAAAAGGATTGGATCAGCTCTGCCATACATGGAAAAGGATATAGCGGTGATGCTGGAATTGTGGACCGGTTATATTTTCCGGCTGATAATGACGTAACCAACTGGCATGTATATGCAGTAGATTGGACGCCGGATAGTTTGCTGTTTAAATATGATGATGTGCCTGTACTCCGAATTACCAAACCCATGACGCAATTTTTTGGGGAATGGGCTTTCGATAACCCGAAATACCTGATCCTGAATTTTGCAGTGGGCGGTGTTTACCCGTATAAAATCAATGGCATCAAAGAACCTTTCTATGGTTTACCTGCCTCTACGTTTGAAATGATCAAGACAGGTAAAAGTAAAATGCTAGTGGATTGGGTAAGGGTCACAAAAAAATGACCGCTACAGGCAATCATTTACTTCTTGTATAATACAAATTGATTTTTATTACAACTTTTTAAGCTGGCTGATCATTGCTTTTTGATCCGCAGCTTTGAATACGGTATTGCCTGCCACTAGCACATCAGCACCGGCTGCAATGATCGAAGGCGCATTTTCCAGGGTCACCCCACCATCTATTTCAATATGCACATTCAGCCCTCTCTCCGTGATCATTTTGCGGAGCTGTTTAATTTTCTCCAGGGTGTAAGGAATGAATTTCTGACCACCAAAACCGGGATTCACACTCATCAGGCAAACCAGGTCAATATCATGAAGAATATCACTTAAACTCGAAACGGGGGTATGCGGATTAACAGCCACT
>CALRSN020000411.1:0-3406 GCA_943370865.1 Bordetella parapertussis | reverse complement strand
AAGGTATTGCAGAAGATACCACCGGGCAGGTCAACGTATATAAAGTGGTTGATCTTTTTGCTGATGGAAACCTGGTAGTGGAAATTGGTTCCTGGACAACCACCAACAGCGACGGAACAGCTAAAGACAATGGGCACTATATGTCGTTATTCCAGCAGCGTGACGGCAAATATGTTTGTATAAGAGATATGAATGTTTCTTCTAATCCCGTAAAGCAATAAAATCAGTAGTTAAATTAACTCTTATCATTTCATATCAATTGGAGCCTGTTATAAACAGGCTCCAATTTTTTATGCTGTACCACAACAAAGCCAGCCACCTGGCGGGCAAGCCCGGTGTATACTTACTACATGATCTTCTTAAGCCGGCTGGTTGGTAATATTGAACATCCAGCGGATCCCGAACCGGTCTTTGCAGGTGCCCCAATAACCCCAGAATTCATCGTGCGGAGCAACACTGTCTTTTCCTCCTGCTGACAGTTCGTTGTATAAACGATCTGCTTCTTCTCTGGTATCAGGATTCAGGCTGATGGTGACGTTATTGCCTTCTATCAGTTTATGTCCCATACTTACTAACATGTCGGTGGCCATGATCTGTGTGCCACCCAGGATCGGCAATGCCACATGCATCACTTTGTTTTTTTCTGCTTCAGGAAGTTCAGGCATGCCCGGTTGGGGCGGAATGTCTTTCATCCGCATCATGGGGGCGGAAAATTCAGAACGGAAGACCTGCTTATAGTGATTGAAAGCCTCTTCCGCATTGCCTGCAAAATTCAAATAGATGGATACAAATGCCATGGTATTTTTTTTATGGGTTGGGTAATACAAATAAATAAAGCCGGGAAGAACAATCCCTGCATTGCATTTTACATATCCGGGATATTCGGCTCTACCAATCGTTTCAATTTATCCAGCGATTCCTGCCAGCCGAGATAACACATATCAGGCGGGATCATTTCGGGAATGCCTTCCTGGGTAATTTTCAATTCGGTACCTGCCGATACTTTTTTGATCCAGACAGAAGTGACCATTTCTCCCGGCAGGTTGGGATCGTCAAACTGGTCGGTGTATTGTAAGAACTCATTGGGGGTGATGGCTAAATATTTGCCACCGAAGGAATGCCCGTTGCCCGTAGTGAAATTGATAAAAGACATTTTGAAACCACCGCCCAGTTTTGCTTCCATCTGATGCACCACGCATACAAACCCGTAGGGCGGGAGCCAGGCTGCCATGGCATTGGCATCGGTAAAGGCCCGAAAGACTTTTTCGGGATTGGTGGCAAGCACCCGGTGTAGTGTTACACTGTTGGTTGACATATTGCTTTTTTTAATGGTTATACGAACAAAGCTCGGCAATAATTCTATGCCTGTTGCAGGGTGAATGCGACAATCAGCATGGCTGAATGCGGTGAAAGAAAACTGGTTCCGGCAGTACCCATTATGGTTGCTGCATCGTTTTCCAGTTGAGTGCCGGGTCACTGGTCTTAGTCATCCATTGCCGTAACTGCTGTAGTAATTCCTGTTGTATTTTTTTATAATCATCAATGCCGGCCAGGTTGGTTGTCTCATGCCGGTCGTTGGACAGGTGGTAGAGTTCCATTGGTTTTGTAAGATTCTCCCAAACAATCAGTTTATATTCCTTTGTCCGAATAAGCCGGTAAGCAGCATAGCCATGTTCATTGTCGGCCCATTCGGTAATGGCATAGTCCTGTTCGTTCTTCTTTCCTTTTTGCAGCCAGCCGGAGATATCTTTCCCGGGCCAGGATGCAGGAACTTTTACACTGGCCAATGCCAAAATGGTGGGAGAAATATCCAGGCTGGAAACCGGTGAGGTGATCGTTTCTACCGAATCGTTTTGTTGCGGCAGGCGGATGATCAACGGCACCCTTACTGATTCTTCATAGGGATTTACTTTTCCTTTCATGCCGCGGCTGCCCATCATCAGCCCGTTGTCGCCCACGAAGACGATGATCGTTTCCCGGCTGAGCTGTGTTTTATCCAGTGTTTGCATAATGCGGCCCACCAGTTCATCGAGAAAACTGATGGCCTGGTAATAATGCAGCAAATCACCGGGAGTATATTGTTCAGGAAAAGCAGGCGGCAATAATTGTTTCGCTGTTTGGCCTTCGTAAATATTTTGTATCCGCCTTGGGTTAGGTTTATATGGCGCATGCGGGGCCGTGGCGGATAACCAGACAAAAAAAGGTTTTTCTTTTGCAGCCGGTGATTGCAAAAATGAAATGACCTCGCTGGCAAAGATCTCGTTGGTGAAACCGTTTGTCTTTTTCTTTTCTTTCGTTTTGCCAAAAGCCAGCTGCGGATCTTTATAAGCACCGGCACCGCCGGGCATCCAGTAGCGGATCTCTTCAAAACCTATATTCCAGGGCTCGGCGGGCACATGCCATTTGCCGGAAAGAAAAGTATGGTAACCGGCCGACTGCAGCAATTGCGGTAAGGTTGATTGCTGAAAGAAACGGGATGAATCGCTGGCTTCTTTGATGATATCATTGGAGAAGACCCCGTTCCGGTGGGCCGGCTGACCGGATAAGATAGCAGAACGGCTGGGTGAACACTGCGGGCTGTGGATAGTAGCCTGCGGAAAATAGAAACCGGAAGCAGCAAGGGCATCCAGGTGAGGGGTGGAGATCTTTTTATTGCCGGCCACACCCATGGCATCAAAACGATGATCATCGGAAATGATGAGGATGATATTTTTTTTTGTAGCCGGGTGCTGTGCCGAAGCCGGAAGATACATGACTAAAATTGCGAAGAGTGCCAGCCTGCAAAAGCTTCGGTTCATAGTGGGTTGTTTTAGCAAATATCTGCACTGCTGATGAACTGAAAGTATATTTTCTTTCACACCCGGCTACTGGATAACCCGGGCAATTTGTTTGCTGTCAGGCAGGTTTTGTAATTTCAACAGATGGCCGAAGGATACAGCAATCATTTTTACAATAAGAACCTGCAACCAAACGCCAACCGTCTGCGAAAAGAAATGACCAAGGCAGAAGCTTGTTTGTGGAAGTATGTGTTGCGTGCCGGGAAGATGAAAGGATATGGCTTCCGACGGCAACGACCTGTGCTGAACTATATTGCTGACTTCCTGTGTAAAGAATTAATGTTGATTATTGAAGTAGATGGAAGTATTCATGATCTGGAGGAGGTTAAGAAGAATGATGAGCAAAGACAGAAAGCTTTGGAGGAAGCGGGGTTTACCGTGCTGCGGTTTACGAATCATGAAGTGCTGACGAATATACAATGGGTGCATAGCTACCTGGAAGAGTGGATAGAGAAGAAGATTGCTTCAAAGGAGTAATATGTACTAAGTGCAGGCTCTCCGCTGTCCCCCGCAGGCGGGGGAAGTGTTAGGATTGTAATGAGTCTCCGAACAGGGGTGGAGATAATGCT
>CALRSN020000410.1:0-3407 GCA_943370865.1 Bordetella parapertussis | reverse complement strand
CCTGGGAAAAAAATATGCTACAGCCTATTGAAAGATCTATTATTGCTGCCAACATTGGTGTAACACCACAGAATGATGGAGCTCTTATCCGCCTTTTTCTACCTCCTTTAACGGAGGAACGAAGAAAGGAACTGGTAAAAAGATGCCAGGGAGAAGGCGAACAGTCAAAAATTGCGATCCGGAATATTCGCCGGGATGCTATCGAACACATAAAAAAACTGCAGAAAAACGGGCTGAGTGAAGATGCAGCAAAAGATGCAGAAGCAGAGGTGCAGCAGGTAACGGACAAATTTATTTCCCTGGTGGAAAAGCACCTGGCTTCCAAGGAAAAAGAGATAATGGCGGTGTAAGGAAATTATTCAGAGAAAGTATTACCAGGCGTGGCAATAGCTGCGCCTGTTTCTTTATCCGGCCTGTTAGCAAGATAAACGCCAAGCAGGATGATGCCTAAGCAGGCTACCTGTAGCCAGGAAATGTGTTCATGGTCAACAAAGCCCCAGAATAATGCAATAAAAGGGATGCCATAAGTAACCAGTGAGGCAAATAAACCGCCTGCCCGTTGTACCAGTATATAAAACAACACCGTGGCAATGGCACTGCCCACAATACCCAGGCCGGCAGAGGCCAATACAGCATGCCGGATGCCGGTGGATGTAAAATCAAGCTGCCAGAAACCCTGCTGCCAGAGTACAAGAGCCGTTGGTATAACCATAAAGGCAAGGGATACAGTGGCAACATGGATCGGGTTCAACCCTTTTAACCGGTGACTGACCATATTCACATTGATGCCATATAAAAAAGTAGCCAGCAGGATCAGTAGTGTATAGTTAAGATTGGTGAAGCTGATGGTTTTCTGACCCATTAATGCAGGAGCCAGGGTTAATAACACCAATCCAAAGAACCCGGTGAGGACGCCAATAATCTTCTGTGTTTTTATCTTATCCTTAAAAAACAAAATACCAATAACTGCCACACAGATCGGGGTCAGTGAATTGAGAATACCTCCCAGTGAACCATCAATCCTGGTCATGGCGATAGCAAATAAAAATGCCGGTAATAAATTACCAAAAACTGCACTGAGTATAACCGTTCCCAACTTTTGTTTGGGGAGTTTAGAAAAATAAAAAAAAGCAAAAGGAACAAATACGATACCTGCAGAAAAAATCCGTAAGGCAGCAATCTGCGGACCATTCAGGGAAAGGCTGCTGTCTTTCATCAGTTTGAAAGAACTGCCCCAGATGATACAGAGAATAATAAAAATTGTCCAGCAGATGAATTTATTGCTCATAAAGAAGGGGCAAAGGTCATCAAATGACCGGACACGCCGCAATTTTTTTATATTGCAAGACTAACAAATTATTTAAACGATGAGTAGTATTGAACTGAAGAAAATAGCTACCCGGGCTCCGAAAGACTGGGACAAGGAAGAAACAAAAAAGAAGACCTCCCGGATCCTGGAAGAGCTGGATGAGTTGCAAAATCTTCTATTTGCAGAAGGCAAGCATTCCGTGCTGGTGGTGATACAGGGTATGGACGGTAGCGGAAAAGACGGATTGATCAGGAATGTGTTGGGAAATATGAACCCGCAGGGTGTAAAAGTGAAATCGTATAAAGCCCCTACAGAAGAGGAACTATCTCATGATTTTCTCTGGCGCATTCACCAGCATGCACCGGCCAAAGGAATGATACAGGTGTTTAACCGGTCACACTATGAAGATATACTGGTAACACGGGTACATAAATGGTGTGATGATGCTACCGCTAAAAAGAGAATGAAAGCGATCAATGATTTTGAAGAATTGATACAGGAGCATAATCATACACATATCCTGAAATTTTACCTGCATATTTCACCTGAAGAGCAACAGGAACGACTGCATGAGCGGCTTAAAGACCCTGCTAAAATGTGGAAATATAATGAGAAAGACTTTGAAGAGGCAAAACTGTGGGATGTATACATGCAGATGTACGAAGAGTGTTTTGAAAATTGTAACAAAATACCGTGGACCATTGTGCCAGCTGATCAGAACTGGTACAAAGAATATATAGTGGCCAGCCAATTGCATGACCTGTTGCAAAGCCTGGATATGCAATTCCCTGGCCTTAAAAAATAAGAATCAGAAATACATTATTTAATATATTTATACAATAAGCATTTTGCATAACACCAGGAGTTATTTGCTAACTTATTTTTTACCACTTAAAACCAAATTGTATGGGAATGATTAAGGAATTCAAGGACTTTGCCATGAAGGGCAACATTGTTGATCTGGCCGTGGCCGTTATTATCGGAGGTGCATTTGGAAAAATTGTTACTGGATTAACCGACAGTATCATTATGCCTGTTATTGCCCTTTTGATGGGAAAAGGAGGCATGTCGGACGTTACATTCTCCATCGGGAGTACAGTCTTTCCGGTAGGTATTTTCCTCCAGGCGGTTATCGACTTTATTTTGATCGCTATTGTTCTTTTCCTGATGATCAAAGCAATGAATTCGATGAAGAAAAAAGAAGAAGCAGCTGCTCCTGCCGCTCCTCCCGAAGACATTGTTCTTTTGCGGGAGATCAGGGATGCACTGAAAAAATAACGTGGAAAAAGCCGGGACTGCACGAAGCCTTTTTCCCTTACTTTTGAATCCCGTTCCGGCTTTCAAACCGGTACGGGACTTTATTTTACCAGTAAACTTTGAGTGAGCAGTGAATAATACCTCGTACCAGATCAAATTACCCCAGTTTGAAGGTCCTTTTGACCTCTTGCTTTTCTTTATTGAAAGAGATGAACTTGATATTTATAATATTCCGATCACCAATATCACCAACGATTTCCTGGATTATATACACCAGCAGGAATCATTGAATATTGAAATGTCCAGTGAGTTCATCCTGTTTATTTCCACCCTAATGCGCATCAAAGCTAAAATGCTGCTGCCCCGTAAAGAACTGGATGCACAGGGTAACGAGATCGATCCAAGGGAAGAACTGGTCAATAAGATACTTGAATACAAACGGTTCAAAGAAGCTTCTGCACAGATGGCGGAAATGGAAGCCCTGCGCATGCTGATGGTAAAAAGAGGCAACATTCAAAAGGAACTATCTCTGATCGGGGAAGAGGCCGGAGATGGAACAGAGATACAGAATATCACACTGTTCAAACTGATGAAGGCTTTTGAAAGGGCCATGCAGAAATACAGTGACCGGGTAAATAAGCCCGTGCATACGGTGGTACAGTACCATTATACTATGGAGACCAGCCGCCAGAGTATGCTGTCACTGGCACAGGAACAAAAAACGGTGTCTTTTGAAAAGATATTTGAAAAAGCAGATAACCGGGTACATGCTATTTTCCTTTTCCTGTCTTTGCTGGAACTGGTGCAGCAGAAATTCCTGAAGATAATGATTGGCGAGGGA
>CALRSN020000409.1:0-3417 GCA_943370865.1 Bordetella parapertussis | reverse complement strand
TTATCGCTCATTGAGCCTGTATTAAAGGCATTGAGCAACGAAGGCTATACCATGCCTACACCTATTCAGCAAAAATCTATTCCCGTCATCCTGCAACATAAAGACCTGTTAGGTTGTGCCCAAACCGGAACGGGGAAGACGGCAGCTTTTGCTATACCTATTTTGCAGTTAATGCACCAGGAGCAGCAGGGTAACACCAATAATCGCCGAAATATTAAAGTATTGGTCTTAACGCCTACACGGGAACTGGCTATCCAGATCGAAGAGAGTTTCAGGGCTTATGGCAAGTACCTTGATCTCCGGCACCTGGTGATCTTTGGCGGTGTGTCTCAACATAACCAGGTGAATGCATTGCGTCGCGGCGTTGATATTTTAATAGCAACCCCCGGCCGTTTACTGGACCTGATGAACCAGAATCTTCTTTCATTGCAGGATATCAAATTCTTTGTACTGGATGAAGCGGACCGAATGCTGGACATGGGTTTTGTGCATGATGTAAAAAGGATCATTGCAAAATTGCCTACGCAACGCCAGACCTTATTCTTTTCAGCCACGATGCCACCGGAGATACAACAATTGGCTAATGTATTATTAAAAAACCCGGTAAAAGTGGAAGTGGCACCGGTATCATCCACGGCGGATACGATACAGCAGGAATTATACTATACAGAAAAAGAGCATAAACGTTCTTTACTGATTCACCTGCTGCAGGATGCTACGATAAAGAATGCACTTGTTTTTGCAAGGACGAAGCATGGTGCTGATAAGATCGCCAAAGATCTGAACCGGTCAGGAATTAATGCAGATGCCATTCATGGTAATAAGTCGCAGAATGCAAGGCAGAATGCGCTGCAGAATTTCAAAGCAAAGACGACGAGAATCCTTGTTGCTACTGATATTGCCGCCCGGGGAATTGATATTGATGAGCTGACGCATGTGATCAATTACGAACTACCCAATGTACCAGAGACCTATGTGCATCGTATCGGCAGAACAGGAAGAGCAGGCGCCAGCGGAATTGCCATATCTTTTTGTGACCATGAAGAAAGAGCTTACCTGAAAGATATTCAGAAACTGATCGCTAAACAGATACCGGTTGTACAAGATCATCCATTTACGATGACTTCAACGGCAACGATTGAGGGGACAAGACCAGCACTTCGAAAACCAGTGCGGCATGGCCAGCAACAGGGTAGTGGTCAAAAAAGACAATTTGGGAGATCTTTTTCCAGGAGAACAGCCTGATAATGTACTAACTGCAGTCAGTAATGGCTGCAGTTAAACTAATTTCAATGCTTTGGGGAGAAGACAATCTTTATAAGCGGCTGCTTCTGCGCAGGGACGCATCTTCAATTGCTGTAACAGTTCACCGGCATCTTCTTCGGCTGTGTAATATTCCAGGATATTACCATAAGCACAACTTTCGTAATAAGCACGGTAAATGGAGAGAGATTTATAAGAGGACAGTTCCTGGTAAAAAGCAATATCGTATTCATCATGGCTTAGGAATACAAGAATTTTTACATCCTTGTGCTGGTTTTGATACTTGCTGCCAATCTGAACAGGAGTATAGCCACCAGCCTGCACCACTCTTACCTTTTGCTCAGGAAAATAAACAGAGCTCTTTCCTTTCATGAAAGCAAACTCAAAATCCTGGTTTTTGTATTCATGAAGAGATACGAACCTGTATTTACTTTTTTCATTCACTTCCTGCTGCAGGGTCATATTTTCCGGGGAAGTGATCTTATTATAATCCCTGGCATAGGGTTCCCACTGGGCAAGGAATTTTTCCGTTTCCAGTGGTGTAATAAAGCCTATGAATTGTATGATACTGTCTTTTCTCATACTTATTCAGATGCTACATCTATTGTATCAACGGAGTGAACAACACCATTGAAGCCTTGCCTGTCGCGGGATAATATTTTAGCACCATTGATGCGGACTTCGCCATCCTTTACTGATACCATTAGTTCTGTACCATGAATGGTTTTCAGTTTTTGACCATTAATAAAATCCTTGACTAATTTTTTCTCCGGTAATATAAAACAGGATAACAAATCGGAAAGTTTGATCTTATTGGCAGGCTTTAGCAATTCTTCGTACGAAATCTTTTTCAATTTTCCGAAAGCGAGGTTGACGGGAGCCAGGATTGTAAAAGGGCCTTTACCGTTTAATGTTTCAGCCAGGTCGGTAATTTTTACTCCTTTCATAAAACTGCTGAGGTTCTTATCTGTATCTGCAATCTGCATGATCATTGCCATAATAGAATTGATTTAAATGCGAAAACAATCCCGGAATTTGCCGGAATAAAAAAAAGAGCCGGCCAGGGCTCTTATCAGAATGAGTTCTTAGTATCTCCTGCTGTTGTTGTCGGGTCGGCTTGTTTTTTCTCTTGCTACGGAAACAGACATCGCTCTTCCTTCAATCTCTTTGCTGTTAAGGCCTTTGATTGCTTTATTGGCTTCTTCATCAGAGTCCATTTCCACAAATCCAAAACCACGGCTGCGTCCTGTTTCCCTGTCTGTGATCACTTTAGCAGATGAAACAGCGCCAAATTGTTCGAATAATTTTCTTAAGTCATCATCCATTGTGTGAAAACTCAGATTAGATACATACAAATTCATAAAACATAATTTAGATAAAACAATACAATACCTGTGATGAAGGACTGGCAGCAAGAAGCAAAGAGGAGATTAACTAATACTGGACGGAAGAGTAAAAATTGATTCTGATCTGAACTGACTGTTGGAAGAACTTTTGATCACTGAGTGAAGATACACTATTAAATCGGCAGGCCTGTTTTTATTTTAGTAACGAAATACTGGTAAAATACCGCCAAATGGTTTATTTAAAGGGGAATTTCACTTAATAAGACTATCTTGTAAGGGTCAGTCTATTCAACAATAGTGATGTTTTATCATGTTAGTCATCCTGCTCTTTTTAGCCGCCCATTGGTATCTGTCTCTCTTTATGCAAACTTTTTTGCAACATCGCTATGCTGCACACGGGGCTTTCAGTATGAGTAAGGGTTGGGAACGATTCTTTTATCTCTTGGCCTATATCACACAGGGTTCTGCTTATGTCAGCCCCAGGGCTTACGCCATTATGCACCGTATGCATCACGCCTATACCGATACAGAAAAGGACCCCCATTCTCCCATGTTCGATGATAATATGTTTAAACTGATGTGGCATGCCCGGCAGGTTTCCTCCCAGATTTATAAAGGGAAGTTTGAAGTGGAACAACGCTTTACAAAAAACCTGCCTGACTGGCCTTTACTGGATAAGATAGCTAATTCTGTATGGTCGAGATTGGGGTGGATTGCTGTTTATGTAATGATCTATGTCCAGTTTGCACCATCTGCCTGGTGGTTTTTATTATTACCCATCCATATCCTGACTGTCCCGCTGCATGGT
>CALRSN020000408.1:0-3418 GCA_943370865.1 Bordetella parapertussis | reverse complement strand
AAATAGATATCGCTTTATATCAGGTTTTCAACTATTTGTAAAGTTTGTCGAAAATTATAAAGTCGGTAAATTTTACTTTACAAATTAAGTGACCCCGCAGGGACTCGAACCCTGGACCTACTGATTAAGAGTCAGTAGCTCTACCAACTGAGCTACGGAGTCAGAACTATAAAATTAGGGGGAATAACCTTTTCGCAATTATGATCTGCGGGTCAATATCCTGTAGAAGGAAAAAGAAGCCAGCATGCATGCTCCGCCAACTATCCACCAGAGGGTGTTAAAGCCGGCACGGTCTGCCACCTGGGCTCCCAGTAACGGGCCCAGGCATTGGGCCGCTGACCAGGCCATGGTATAAAGAGCGGCATATTCACCCCGGTTGGAAGCTTGCGTCCTGCTGATCCAGTAAGTGTTCATAAATGGCATGGAGAAAATCTCACCGAAAGTGACCACGATGATCATCATGAAAGCCAGGGCAGCTCCCATGCCCGGAATATTCAGCATCAGGAAGGAGAGTCCTACCAGGCCAATCCCTATAGTGATCAATAAACTGTTCTTCCCTTTGTTTTCCATTTTATATACCAGTACCATTTCCACTAGGGCAATTATAATTCCGTTGGCAGACATGATCAGCCCTATATAGGTTTTGGATAAATGAAGCTCTCGCTCAAAATATACGGGCAGATTGTTAAATAGCTGGAAGAAGCAGGCAGCAAAAAGCATGGTTGCCAAAACGAATAAAAGATACGTGTTGTCTTTATAGGCGGACATAGCTCTTGTCTCTTTGGTCTTCTTTTGCTGAACAGGTTTATAATTGACCGGTTTTAAAAAGAACCACATCACCAGTGCTGCTGAAATATTCGTACATCCATCCACCCAGAATAATAATTCAAATTTACGATCGGAGATATAACCACCGAGTGCCACTCCAACAGCCCAGCCAATATTAATGGCCAACCGGTTCAATGCATAGGAACGGGTGCGGTTGGCTTCTTTACTGTAGAATGCAATAGCCGTGGAATTAGCAGGACGAAATGCCTCATTCACAAAACTGACAGCGAATGTGAAGAGGCAAATGAGACTGTAGCTTTTCATCTGCCCCAATACAATGAAAAGGATGCCACCCCCGATCAGGGTGATCAGCTGAACAGGATAAAATCCTATCTTATCTGTCATCCTGCCGCCCAGCCAGGCACCACTGAAAGCCCCGGCACCAAAGAGACCAAATACAATACCCGCCTGTCCCACACTATAGCCCATTTGAGGACTGGTCAGGTAAAGCGTCATAAAAGGAACAACCATTGTACCCATACGGTTGATCAGCATGATCAATGATAATAACCAGGTTTCCTTTGAAAGACCTGTATAGGCATTGCGGTATGTCCTGATTGTTGCGGATAGCATAGAGGTGTTGCAAAATTACCAGAATGACCAGCAATCAAAGCAACCGGTCATGGATTTAAATCGTTCTGACAACGCTGCTGCTGTTTCCGGTTTTTTAGATATATTCAATTTTTAATTACAACCAACATGAAAAAAATCCTTTCTCTTGCTGCTATCGCAACAGCAGTACTCATCTTTTCTAATTGCAGTTCTTCCAAAAAAGCAATTGCCGCTGCACCGGCTAAATTCAATTATGAAACAAATGTGCAGGCGGTGATCGCAGCTAATTGTGCTCCCTGCCATATCCCTTCAAAAGGAGGAAACAAAAGGCCCTACGATAATTTTGCTAACGTGAAAGCTGATATTGATGAAATTATCCGTCGTATTGAATTGACGCCCGGTACAAGAGGATTCATGCCCTTTAGGGGAACCGCCAAATTGAGTGACAGCACCATTAATGTTTTCAAGCAATGGAAGACTGACGGCTTGCTGGAGAAATAAACTTTTCAGCTTAAGGCAAATCTCACGGCAGCCTGTGAATGAATACAGGTGGTATCAAACACCGGGACCGTACAGTCTTCCTGTTTGATCAGGATTGGTATTTCTGTGCATCCCAGGATGATACCTTCTGCACCCTCAGTGATCAGTCGTTGAATGATCTCCAGGAATTTTGCTTTTGTGGCAGAGGTGAAGATGCCTTTACCCATTTCTGTATAGATAGCGGTATTGATGACCTCAATTTCTGCTTCGTTGGGAATGATGGTGCTGATCCCTTTTGCAGCCAGTTTGTTTTTATAAAAATCAAGCTGCATAGTGTATTTAGTTCCCAGCAATGCCACACTGCTGAGCCCTTTCTCTTTTATACTGTTGGCTACTTCTTCTGCAATATGAATGACAGGAATGATAACTGCCGCCTGTACTTCATCAGCGATCTTGTGCATCGTATTAGCGCCGATCAGGATACAATCGGCACCGGCCTGTTCCAGTTTCTTTGCCACCCCGCTGATCCGCCTTGCAATTTCATCCCATTGGCCGGCTTCAGTCAGTACCTTGATCTCCCCAAAATTGACAGAGTACACGATGATCTGCCCCGCTTCCACGCCACCGAGTCGCTGATTCACCATTTCATTCAGTAACCGGTAGTAATCCAGTGTGGAAAGCCAGGTTAGGCCGCCGATAAGGCCAATTGTCTTCATGCGTTTAAGTTATCCTGTAAAATTAAAGGAAAGCACTAAGGATTGGGGCTTAAAAAATCAGCAGAAAATATGATCACTATCACCATTTATTTTCAGTGTAATTCACGAACTTGTATACATAACTGTTTGCACTATGATTACCGTAAAAGAAATGCTGGAAAAAAAACCTACCGTGTACAATACGATTGAACCGGGAGCTTTGGTCATTGATGCACTGACCATGTTGAATTCAGTCAACCTGAGTTACCTGGTGGTAAAGGATAATAATGTGTACAAGGGTATTTTTTGTGAGAGGGATTATAGCCGGAATGTCATACTAAAAGGACGATCCAGCCGGGATACTAAAGTGGAAGAAGTGATGACCATTTATCTTCCGATGGTGCAAATGACAGATACTGCTGAACATTGCATGCTGACGATGGATCTCCATAAAGCCCGTTACCTGTTAGCTTTTGATGATAAAGAGTTCCGGGGTGTGATCACTATTCATGACTTGCTGAGACAGGCAATCGCCAGTAAAGAATTTGTATTTGACAAGGATCTCGCCGGTAAACTTATTGATCACGACGAGGGCGGTAAAGTATTCTGATATCACCGTTTTACTCTTTCCATTTTATGGGTGATCAATGCGATGGGAATACCGATCATGAAGATGATGATCAGCAAACTGATGATGGCTTTCTTCAGCACAAAGGGCTGTGCCGGTACATGGCTGAATGGCACTACCAGCAGGTTCATGACCAACCAGGCAATTATTCCATATAAGATTCCGGAAACGATACTGTTCTTTCTTATGAATCTATATTGACGAAACAGCAGTACATATATTGCTGCAAAACCAA
>CALRSN020000407.1:0-3419 GCA_943370865.1 Bordetella parapertussis | reverse complement strand
TACGCTGTCAGTGCTATTCGCATCCCCGTCAAAATCCCACGATCCCATACAGTCCAGCAGCAAATCCGGGTAACTGATTAATGTCTGCGTGTTGGCTGTTATAGATTGATTGGCATCATTATACTTCTCTGAATACCCCCGGTCAAGTAAGGGAAACGAAATAGACCGTACGTCATCCTCTCCTATCTCCGAAGCTGCATGATAAACAGGTGATACATCATAGAAGGCGATATAGGGTTTGCCGTTATACTCATACACCATTGGGTAGCCAAAATCTTCTCCGGCTGCTTTCAGACCCGCTGACCCGCTGTATAACTTCCTGACTTTTGAATAAGCTGATTGTGTATTCGTAAAGAACGAAGATGCTGCTATACTCGTGTATTCAATTGCAAACATACCGGTAGTACGCCGGTTGCCGCAAATAATATACACCGTAGAATCCTGCATATAAAATGTTACCGGTGCCCTTGTCTCCTGTGTGCCGAACTCGTACATGAAATTGGTCACATCTTCAGAAGTGGTAGAAAATCCGTTTGATGTAGTCACATGGGTGTAATACCCGTAATCTTCATTCCTGTGAAGTGTTACCGCTTTTGTGGTTGCATCGAATGTACCCTTCTGTGTAATCACTACTGCCCATTCAGAGGTCCGACCATTCGGGAACCCGCCCCCGGCTTGTAGTAATACTGTGTTGCCCCTGTACCATGTGCCGCCTGTGTAGTAACAAAGGAAAGCCCGGGAACTATCAGCGTCCAGTTCGTACTGTGGGGAGTAAACGGTATCGCTGACCATCGTAAATATATTATTGATAGCCGGTGACCCTGTCCAGCTTGCTTGGTATTTGACATACCCTGTTGAAGTATAATCTAACCCTCCGCCGTAATTCTTAGCGAAGAAAATAGTATCGTATGATGTTGACCGGGTATAAGCTAAGTGCATGGTATCGCCGATCAGCCCTACCTGTAAAGATGTAATTGATAAGGTAGTACCGTCAACTCTTACACTACCCTGTAAAGTCCATTTTCTACCTCCTGTCTGCGATTTGAATACCCTGATCGGTCCGGGCCCAACGTGTTCAGTGAACTGAGGTACGAATACCATAGTAGTATCACCTTTCTGTATAGGCCACGGAAACCCGTTGTATTTATCCTGCTCGTCTATGATTGAAGTGGTCAGGTCTGCGAATGGGTTAGGCATTGTCATACTACTCACAATCCCGGTTCGTTCATTCCATGTCATCAGCCTATCGAGCGGGGCTTGTGATTTGCGGAGGGAGTCGATGTTGAGTTTGCCGCCGCTACCAGGCAGTATATTAATTGAATCGGGCCTAATTTGAATTGTAGAAAAAACGTTAGGCGCAGAGTTGGTAGATATTAAAGCAAGACTACCAGGGCTCATATCAATATCAGAACTTCCAGCACCTGAGGTATTCAATAATAAGGTTCCGGCACCTGAGAAAGCCAAGTCATACCCCGCTACATTAAACGTCCTATCTCCCGTTGCAGTCAGGTCGCTATTTCCTAAATGCTTCCACCATCCTGCGGCATTCAGTGAATCCCGTAATTTATCACGAAAGCCTTTTGTAGAATACAATATTGAATCAGCAGAACTTCCGCCACCGCTTCCTGTACCTATCACTGCCCACGAACTTCCATTATAATACATATACTTCAGCGAATCGGTATTATAAATAAACAATCCATTGGCTGGAGATGCAATGGCATTCATGAGGGTAGTAGTCATCCGGGGTGGTAGTAACCCACGGTTGGCTCCGCTGGTGGGGCCTATTTCTAAATAAGCAGAACCGGTGGTGGCCCTGGCGGGTAATCCCACACCAATATTGGCATGATAGGGAAATGAATATTCCCGGTAGCCCATGGGCTGCACATACTGCGCCTGCACAGCAACTGCTGCCAGCAGGAAGGCGATGATAAGTTTAACTGAACGCATATACTTCTATTATTTCCCCGGTTACCACACCACCGATGAATGTGATGGTATTGGATGCGAGAGTTTTTTCAATATGTCTTTCCACACTGCCTGTCCAGTCGATGGTGCCAAGACCATCATCTACCGGCAGGCCAATGCCTGATGCCAGCACCAGGCAATATTTATTCGTGAATCCTGAACTGATAAGCACTGTATCTCCTTCGGCCATGGGTGCACCGGCATCGCCTACCCGGAAACGCATGATGAGTTGTATAGCACCGGCTGTGATGGTGATGCCGCCAATAACAATATCAAAGGCTTCGGCGGAGTAAACCGGTGCAGTGGTAGGATGCTGCCATTTCCAGGTGAGTTCTGTTTTGCGGCTGCTTTGCGGATCTCCGGCTGTATAGTTCATAAACAGGTCGGCACCACTGTCTTCATTTCCAATGAGCCTTGTGACAGCATTGCGATCGGTAACGATCAAAACAAACTGGTGATGTTTCATTCGCTGCAGTGTTAATATCTGCGCTGCATCACTTCCCCGCAATCCTGCTTTTACCGTGATATCAAAATATTCACCACCGGTGGATGATTTTTGTTGCTCATCAAATGCACGGGTATCGCTGATAGATTCACAGAGATAGATATAAGCACCGGGCCTTACGGTGATGGAGGAAGTCATGATGCCGGTGGAAGGATCGATATCCGGCCAGGTGAGCACATCTTCCAGCTTTATGTACCGAACACTGCAAATGCCTCCTGTCTTAACAGGTGCATCTCTTAGTGTAGCTACCGGGAGATATGGATTCTGGTACATGCTATAAAATTGCATAGCATGCGGGAGAAGAGAAAGGACAATAGGAATGATGAAAAATTATGCAGAAAGAACAGGTTTATTCCTGTGTATTCCATCACCGGACAAAATGCGACTAATTAGTTGTAAGTTTTTTTTACGGAAGCGATACTCCATTTTTATAATAGCATCGCTGCTGATATCTGTATCCAGTTCCACATTATGCAGTTGGCAAAATTTTTCAATGGCTGTTTTATTTTCAATGCCGGTTGCCACCTGGTGACTGGCATAGCTGCTGAGCTCTTCTTCAAACCTGTCTTCAAAATAGCGGTTGATGAGTGATACCTGCAGGCAGGATAATTCTGTTTCGCAAATGCTTAGATAATGGAAAGGAATTTTAAGCTCCACCTGCTGGGTAAATCGCTTATTGCCCCGCAGGTGATAGAAGGAAGAAAGTTTTGAATCCAGGGTGCTGGTGAGTGCCGACAATACAATGAAGCCAATATTACTGTCGAGACTGATGTGGATGGGACTGCCGTACCGGTGGGTGAGGTACTTTTTCATGTGGGGCTTTACGGGCAGTGTGATAGTAAATTGATTCACGGAATAATGGGTTGTTTAAAGTTACTAATCAGTTTTTATAAAGCTTTGTTATCAATCGCTTACTTGCTCATAGAAATAAATGCCCAGTTCTGTA
>CALRSN020000406.1:0-3430 GCA_943370865.1 Bordetella parapertussis | reverse complement strand
TATAAGGGCAGGGGTTCAGTGCATCTCCCAGTCTTTTTAAATATTCGTTGGAAGAAGATAAACATAACTGCTTAATGATCTCAACCTGCTTCAGGCCTTTGGCTAATTGCAATACCTCTCTCGGGTTGATCTTTTTCAACGGTATTTTTGAAACAAGCCGTTCAATATCTCCGCATAGTTTTACCGCATGTATGATCTTGTTCCGCAGGTCTGTTTCTTTGATCAGCAATTCCACCAGCGTTAACCGTTCATTGATCTTAAGGATATCTTTCAGGGGGAAGATGATCCAGCGTTTCAGCAAACGGGCACCCATCGGCGAAGCCGTATTGTCCAGCACACTTAATAAAGTATGATTGCCTTCGGAATTGCCATATACCAATTCCAGGTTGCGGATGGTGAAACGGTCCATCCATAAAAAATCATCACGGTCGATCCGTTGCAGCGAAGTGATATGCTGCAGGTTGGGGTGTTCTGTATCCCGCAGGTAATGAATAATGGCACCGGCAGCGATTAAACCCCATTTGAGTTCATCCACCCCAAAACCTTTTAAGGAATGGGTCTGGAAATGCTTTAATAAAACATCTTCTGCATAGATAGCATCAAATATCCATTCATCCAGTGTGTAGCTGTATATCTTTACACCGAAATATTCTTTGAATTTCTTTTGCTGTTGCCGCTGAAAGACTACTTCGGCCGGTTTAAAGCTTTGCAATAATTTATCAGCATATTCCCGGTCGCCTTCAGCGATAAAAAATTCCCCGGTGGAAATATCTAAGAAAGCAAGACCGTATTGCTCGTGCTGAGCGGAAGTCGAAGCATCTGCAAAATGAATAGCGGCTAAGAAATTATTGCTGTGGTGATCGAGTAATTTATCATTGACCGTGGTGCCGGGAGTGATCATATCGGTCACACCTCTTTTTACCACACCTTTGGCTGTTTTGGGATCTTCTAACTGATCGCAGATAGCCACCCGGTAACCGGCTTTTACCAGTTTGTGCAAATAAGTATCCAATGCATGATGTGGAAACCCGGCCAGGTCCAGCGAAGCAGCAGCTCCGTTATTTCGTTTCGTAAGAGTGATGCCGAGTACCTGGGAGGCAATTACGGCATCCTGCCCAAAAGTTTCGTAAAAATCCCCGACACGGAATAATAATACGGCATCCGGGTACTTCTGCTTAATAGCCCGGTGCTGCTGCATCATCGGTGTTTCTGAAATTGCTGTTTTGGCCATGGCTGGCAAAAATAAGGAACTGTTTATGTAACCATTCTTTTCTCTGCATCTGTTGAAAAATTATACGCCATGAAGCAATTATTCCTGCTGATGGGGATACTCAGCTGTACCCTGTTACAAGCACAAGACACCGCAAGGGCCGATGCCAGTATGTCCACGGCCACTATTTATTTTGGCTATGGAGCCGAACTGACCCACCAGTCGAAAGTAAAAGTCGGAAGCGACACCAAATTCATCGTCATCGACCAGCTAAGTACGGTTGCTGATATCAACAGTTTGCAGATTAGTGTTCCTGAGGATGTGGCCTTATTATCTCACCGGTATAGTGTCTTTTACCCGGTGCTCCCGCCGGTTGTAAAAACCAGGGAAATGGAGCGGTTGGAGGATAGCATCATTTTGCTGCAAAAAGATATCAGCCGTATGGATAACCTGATCGTCATAGAGCAGGAAACACTGACAAAAACAGGAACCCTTATCGAAACAACGATCAACTCTAATGGGGGCAAGACCGCTATTATGACCAGCGAAGAGTTGCTGAAACTGGTGGAGTATTACAATACGAAGATCGAGAAAGCAAAAACGAATATCTATAATCACCGTCAGTATATCGGTAATCAGAATGAAAAGATCACCGCTATCAGGAAAAGGATTGCAGCACTGAACATTCCGCCCGTTAACAAGCAAAAACCCTACGGGCAACTGACGTTGCAGGTAATGTGCAAAAGAGTTGCTGAGATTCCTGTTTCACTTTCTTACTATACTAATAATGCCGGCTGGACACCCTTATATGATATCCGGGTGAATTCAAAAACCAATAAAGTAAAACTGGTGTATAAAGCTTCCATCACGCAAACCAGTGGTATCGACTGGAAGAAAACGAAACTAACCCTGAGTACGGGTACACCAAATTTTGGCGTAACAGCCCCGGTACTTACTCCATGGTTCCTGCAATTATACGTTCCGGAATTGTACAGCGCAATAAGGGGCAGGGCAGCCGGAGCCAATGTAAACAGGAATGTGATACAGTCATTTGATGATGAAAGTAAACTGGCCGAAGTAGTGGTGGCCGATGGGTATGGACAAATGCGGCAGCAAAAAGCTGTAAAAGAAGTTGACCCCAGCACCCTGCAACAATACACAACGCTGAATGAAGGGCAGCTGAATACCAATTTTGAAATCGATCTCCCTTACGACATTGAAGCCGATGGCAAACTGCATAGTGTCACCATCAAAGACGAGGAAGTGAATTGTATTTTGAAAAATTATGCAGTACCAAGAATGGATAAGGAAGCCTACCTGCTGGCGGAAGTGGCAGATTGGCAAAATCTTGATCTCTTACCCGGTGATGCGAATATCATTATGGATGATACCTATATCGGTAAATCAGTTATCGATCCGAATACCACGGCTGATACGCTGAATCTTTCTTTAGGGAAAGACAAAAGGCTGGTGGTGAAACGTTCGGTGGTGAAAGAACTGAGCAGCCTGAAAACAAGCGGTGGTAATAACAAACAGACATTTACGTACGAGATCACCGTGAAGAATAACAAACTTACTGATGTGAACTTATTATTGAAAGACCAGCACCCGTTGAGTACGATCAAAGAAGTGGAAGTGAAACTGGAGGATGGTGGAGAGGCCATGGTGAACCCCGAAACCGGCGTACTGACCTGGAAAATTGAACTGAAACCGGGTGAAAGCAGGAAGGTCAGGTTTTCCTACAGTGTAAAATACCCGAAAGACAAAAAGATCATCAACCTGAAATAAACTATTAAGGGCCTCCGCCAGGAGGCCCTTACTTATACCGTTACTATGTCAGCAACCGGCATTGTCAATTCTGGTATATTTATAGCCTGAATTGCGGTTATGAAAAGAAAGATACTGACGATTGCCCTGTTCTTCCTGTTGTTGGACCTGCCGGCGCAAACAATTACTTCTTCCGATCTGCCCTTGGTTATTATTAATACCAATGGCCAAACAATAATGGATGACCCCAAGATCATGGCCGATATGGGGATCATCTATAATGGTGCAGGTGCCAGGAATAATATGACAGACCCTTTCAATCATTACAATGGAAAGATCGGTATTGAAATTCGTGGACAGTCTTCCCAGCAATTTCCTATGAAATCATACAGCTTTGAATTATGGGATGTGAACGGGAGTTCCGTCAACCGTTCTTTATTCGGGTTGCCTGCT
>CALRSN020000405.1:0-3439 GCA_943370865.1 Bordetella parapertussis | reverse complement strand
TCGTTGTACTCGCCAATCAGAATGCTTCAGCCATTCCGGGTATTGCCCGGAATACCATCGCAGATCGGTTGTTAAACCTGGCTCCGATTAACTGGAACGCAAGAGCCAATGAAGCACAGAAAAAAGCAAAAGCTGCTGCAAAAGAGGCTGAAAAATCGGCTACCAGTAATAAGAAGACAGGTACCTTTCCATCACATGCTAAAAAAAGTTATACCGGCCAGTTCAACCACCCCGGATATGGAACTTTTGAAGTGATAAACAGGAACGATTCATTGATCATGTTAACGCAGAATGGTGATGCATGGCTTCGTCATTATCATTATGATGTTTTTGAAGCCCTGCCCATTGACAAAACAGATGGTATTGATACCAGCAGTGCAGAAAACCTGAAAGTTCAATACCAGATGACTCCTGCCGGAGAAATCAATTCAGTATTCGTACCCTTGCAGGGAGGATTGAAAGATATTGAATTCACCAGGAAAGAAAAGGCAAAGGAGATAACCAAAGATGAACTGGCCAAATATACCGGCGACTATGAATTTGCTCCCGGAAACGGTGTTAAGTTCTATATAAAAGGAGATAAAACCTTATTTGCATTTCTCGAAGGACAACCGGAATATGAATTAGTTCCGGTTGATAAAAACAAATTCAATTTAAAGGTATTAAGTGGGTATAGTGTGCAATTTGAAGAAAATGAAAAAGGAGAAATCATTTCAGCCAGCTTCATTCAGCCAAATGGAACTTTTAAAGCTAAAAGGAATAAGTAACTATGGGAATACAGATAAGAAGAGCTGTAAAAGAAGACAGCGCAAGAATGATGGAGCTGATCAATGAACTGGCTTTGTATGAAAAAGCTCCGCAGGAAGTAACGGTCACCATGGATCATTTCATCGAAAGTGGTTTTGGGAAGAACCCGGTATGGTGGGCATTTGTGGCAGAGGAAAACGGGTTGATACAAGGGTTTGCATTATACTATATCCGCTATTCCACCTGGAAAGGGCAGCGTATGTATCTCGAAGACATCATCGTTACTGAACAGGCCAGGGGAAAAGGTATTGGAAGATTATTGATGGACCGGCTGATCGAAGAAGCGAAAGAGAAAAAATTTACGGGTATGATGTGGCAGGTGCTGGAATGGAACGAACCCGCCATCAATTTCTATAAAAAGTATAATGCCACATTGGATGGTGAATGGATCAACTGCTCCCTTAATTTTACTGGTTAAACCATTTGTTCTGGTGAGCCATATTAATGATCTCTGCTCTTGATTGCACATGCAGTTTTTCATAAATATTAGCGATATGCTTTCTTACCGTCAGCACACTGATATTTAGTACCGAACTGATCTTCTTGGCATCCCAGCCATTTACCATATGTCTTAATATTTCTTCCTCCCGGGTTGTTATCATTTCCGGCAAAGGATGATTTGCCGGCACCGCTGCGCCAATCGATGACCGGCTCATTAACTGCAATGCTTTCCGGGCAATAGCCGGGCTCATGGGAGCTCCTCCAAATTCCAGCACATTCATCACCGCTTCCTGCAACACAGCTGCCGGTTCATGTTTCAATAAATACCCTGATGCTCCTGCTTTAATTGCTTCAAATATTTTTTCCTCATCATCAAAAACGGTGAGTACGATGAAATGGATCTGCGGATGTAATGCTTTTGCCAGCTGTATGGTCTCAATTCCATTCATCACGGGCATTTCCAAATCCATAAATATTACCTGGGGGAGTTTTTCCTGTGGTGTTCCTTTAAGATGCTCCAGGCATTCATTACCGTTAGCAGCAACGAAAGCCAGGTCCATATTTTCCAGTGCATTGATCTTCTGCAAAAATGTATTCCTGTTGATACTGTTATCTTCTGTAAGTGCTATAATAAAATTCATACATAATAAAATTAGGCATTCACTATACCTGTCAAATAATTAATTTGTAGTAGGTGATATTTCGACCATAGTACCTCCCGAATCAATATTTTCCCACCGAATATACCAGCCAGCTTCCCTGCTACGTTCTTTCATATTATTTAAACCATTACCTCCTCCGCCTGCTGATTTATTAACCTGCTCCATTCCTGTACCATCATCTTCCACCGATACTTTCCAATTACTATTGCCCGTAATGTTAATCCTGATCTTCTCTCCTTTGCTATGCTTTAAAGAGTTATTGATTGCTTCCTGCATAATCCTGAAAAGGTGAAAGGCCTGGGAAGATGGCAGCTGGTGATCGGTTTCAATCTGTTCGTTTACCTCAACCTGTATGTTCGGATAGCTTCTCTGAATACGGCTCACAAAAACTTTTATTTTGTCGCTGATCGCTGTCAGGGATAAAACATCTTTTTTTAATACCCAGATCGTGTCATTCAGCTGAGAAATGATAGCTGTCGAGTTATTTTTTAATTCATTAAAGGCCGTTAAAGTTCTTTCATCTGCATGCTCTACCCGGATATAACCCAGGTTGGAAGCCATTGAGGCAGCATAAGCACCAAGATTATCATGCAGGTCCGCCGCAATCCTTACCCGTTCATTTTCTTCTGCTGCTTTTACTGCATTAACCGTAATTCTCTTTTCTTCCTCCAGGGCAAGCGTCATTTTCAACCGTTGCCGGCGACGATAATCCCTGAAAATAAAGTATACCGTAAGAAGTGCCAGTGCCAGCAGCCCTAGTGAGCCATAAATAAAAAAATTCTTTCGCTGCAATCCATATTTCTGTTGCAGAATAGTATTCTCCTTTTTTTGCACTTCGTATTTTGCTTCTGTATCAGCAATAGCTTGTGCGGAATTGGCTTCGTAAAATGAATCTTTGGCTGCAATAAGCTGTTCAAGTGTTTCCTGGTATTCGGGGAGCATTTTAGCCTGCCTGTAATACCCCGATAAGGCCTGGAAATAAGCCAGCCTCATCTTAGGATCATTTGTAAAAGTAACTGACTCATCGCCTGTTGTATCATAAACATCTCCAGTTTGCAGTTGCTTTTTACATAGTGCAATAGCCTTGTCCAACTGTCCTGTAGTAGCATAAAAATCTGCCAGCTCCAGGTTATCATCTACAAAAAAGCCGCCGCCGCTGGTTAAATCTCTTATACTAAACATTTCCTTAAGCGATGCCTCCGCCTCCTGCAGCCTGCCTTTTTTTTTCATCAGGTTGGTCTGCACCCGCAAGGCCGTGGCGAGATAATTCAGGTTTTCAATCTTTCGGCAAATGGGTATTCCTTTTTCAATATAGTAATATGCAGAATCGGTTTTCCCAATCCTGTTATAGGCATTTGCAGCATTTACATATACCGCTGCCAATACGGGGTCATACCTGGTTCCTGCTGTTGAAAAAGCAGATGCTTTAAGTATCCATTTCAGTGCTTCTTCCGGCTCCTCTCTCGCAATAGCAATAGATCCTATGGTATTCATAATACCACCCATATGCAATGTGTCCTTATATTTTT
>CALRSN020000404.1:0-3467 GCA_943370865.1 Bordetella parapertussis | reverse complement strand
AAAGAGCAGCAATATGCTGCACCTGCTGGCTGATCTGAAAAGAACAGAACTGTTGGAAGATGCCTATCCTTTTGGAGAGTATCATCACGCCGTTCTGAAAAATGAAAGTAGTGGACAGGAATTGAAAAATTATTTGCAGCAGAAAGGGTATCCTTTTGAGATCAAAGAGACGGAGCCGAATATCGAAGATTGTTTCATGGCCTTAATGAAGAATTAAATGAGTACAGATAAAGTCATAACAGCAGAACAGCTTACCAAACGCTTTGGCGATTTTACAGCAGTGGATGCAATCTCCTTTGATGTATACAAGGGAGAGATCTTTGGTTTCCTGGGAGCAAATGGTGCGGGCAAGACAACCGCCATGCGGATGTTATCAGGATTATCGATGCCTACTTCCGGAAAAGCTAGTGTTGCCGGTTTTGATGTATATAAGGAGAATGAAAAGATCAAACAGAATATCGGCTATATGAGCCAGAAATTCTCTTTGTATGAGGATCTGACGGTAAAAGAGAATATCCGGTTTTATGCAGGTATCTATGGAAAGAGTGACCAATTCATCAAAGAGAAAACTGCTGTTGTACTGGAGCAATTACATCTCACGGCAGAAGGGAATAAGCTGGTAAAATCATTACCGCTTGGCTGGAAACAAAAACTGGCCTTCTCCGTGGCCATCTTTCATGAACCACAGATCGTTTTCCTGGATGAACCAACAGGAGGTGTTGACCCGGTGACGAGAAGAGAGTTCTGGAACATGATCTACCTGGCAGCTGAAGCGGGGATCACGGTATTTGTTACCACACACTATATGGATGAAGCAGAATATTGTAACCGGGTATCTATTATGGTAGATGGAAGGATCGATGCATTAGATACACCAGAACAATTGAAAAGGACCTATGGTGTGACCTCCATGGATGATGTGTTTTTAAAACTGGCCAGGAAAGCAGTGAGGTCAGCAGACTAATGAATAAAAAGGGCGAAATACCGATCGGGAATTAAGGCCACTTTGAATAGTACGCTTATCAACCGGGAAATATTTCAATCTGTCAACTACTAAAGTAATGAAGCAGTTTATAGCATTTGTACGAAAAGAATTTTATCACATCTTCCGGGACAAACGGACGATGTTCATCCTGCTGGGAATGCCCGTGGTGCAGATCATTATTTTCGGGTTTGCTCTCACCAACGAGGTAAAGAATTCAAAAATAGCCATCCTGGATCCCTCTAAAGATGCAGCCACAACTTCATTGATCGCACAAATGGAAGCGAGCCGCTATTTTGAAGTGGACCAGGTCATTCATTCAGCAGAGGAGATTGAACCGATCTTTAAAAAAGGGAAGATCAAACTGGCGGTTATTTTCCCGGCCAACTTTAATGAAGACCTTCAGCATTTTAATAAAGCACAGGTGCAGTTGATCGCTGATGCATCTGATCCGAATGTAGCCAATACGCTGACTAATTATGCCACTGCGGTTATCATGGATTACCAGAACCGCATTACAAACGATAAGAAACTGCCTTACACGATCAATACAGAGATGCGGATGTTGTATAACCCGGAGCTGAAAGGAGCATATAATTTTGTACCAGGTGTAATGGCCATGGTCTTACTGCTCGTTTGCACTATGATGACCGCCATCACAATTGTGCGGGAAAAAGAAATGGGTACGATGGAGATCATGCTGGTTTCACCTATGAAGCCTTTCCGGATCGTTATCGCCAAAGCAGTCCCTTATCTTTTATTATCGTCTGTCAATATCGCCAGTATTTTATTATTGAGTGTGTTTGTACTGGATGTACCGATCAACGGAAGCCTGGTCTTATTGGTTTTTGAAAGCCTTTTATTTACCCTCGTTTCATTAGCATTGGGTTTATTGATATCATCAAAAGCAGAATCGCAGCAAACAGCCATGTTCATTTCACTGGTGGCACTTTTTCTTCCTACTGTAATGCTCAGTGGTTTTATGTTCCCGGTTGAAAATATGCCCTTGCCACTACGTACCGTTTCAAATATTGTTCCCGCCAAGTGGTATTACAGTATTGTGAAATCAGTAATGATCAAAGGTATTGGGTTACATGCGGTATGGAAAGAGACATTGATATTGATTGGGATGCTGGTATTCTTCTTGGGACTTGCTATTAAGAACTTTAAAATTCGCCTGGCATGAGGACATTGAAATTTTTATTGCAAAAGGAATTCCGGCAGATATTCAGGGATCCATCTATTCTCCGGATCATTTTTATCATGCCCGTGATACAGCTGATCATATTGCCATGGGCAGCCGATTACGAGATCAAGAATATTAAACTGGCTGTAATTGATCATGATCGTTCGGATTATTCGCGGAGCCTGACCAATAAGATAACCGCTTCCGGGTATTTTATACTGACCGATTATACCAGTTCCTTTGAACAGACATTGGGGGAAATTGAACATGATAAAGCCGATATCATTTTGGAGATCCCGGCTTCTTTTGAAAAGGACCTTGTTAAGGAGAGTGAATCCAAACTGTTTATGGCAGTGAATGCTATCAACGGTGTAAAGGCAGGGCTGGGGAGTTCCTATCTCCGCAACATAATCCAGGATTATAACCGGGAAGTGAGGACGGAGTGGATACAGTTTCCCCGGTTCAGCCCGGAAACGAATATTGAAGTCACCAATTCCAACTGGTTCAATCCTTCGATGAACTATAAGGTATTTATGGTGCCGGGAATATTGGTATTGCTATTAACAATGGTCGGTTCTAATCTTACTGCTATTAATATTGTAAAAGAAAAGGAGATCGGAACAATCGAACAGATCAATGTGACCCCGGTAAAAAAATTCCATTTTATTTTAGGTAAACTGATCCCTTTCTGGGTATTGGGATTGTTGGTCTTCACCATCGGGTTCAGCATTGCCTGGATCGTATATGGCATTTACCCGGCGGGCAGCTTTTTGACCATCTATCTTTTTGCAGCTGTTTACCTGCTGGCGGTGTTGGGATTGGGCTTGCTTATTTCCACCTATGCCAATAACCAGCAGCAGGCAATGCTCATCTCCTTTTTCCTGATGATGATCTTTGTATTAATGGGCGGCTTGTATACATCAATCGACAGTATGCCAGGCTGGGCGCAGGCCATTACCAAAGCCAACCCGGTTTCTTATTTTATCGAGGTGATCAGGATGGTGGTATTAAAAGGAAGCGGCCTGGCAGATATAAAATACCAGTTGCTCACCATTTTGGGGTTTGCGGTGCTGCTGAATGGCTGGGCGGTTGTCAATTATCATAAAAGATCCTGATAAATCCTTTTTCAAAAGCCGGCAATCTTTTTTATATTCGGATAACTAAAAACGATTGTTATGCTAAAGATCAACGACCTGAAGTCCGGCGATATCATTGTTGTGGATGATGAAGGAGTAAAGAGAGAAGGAACCGTGGTGAGCATCAGTCACGAAGAGAACCAGGCCCTGGTAGATAACGGCA
>CALRSN020000403.1:0-3471 GCA_943370865.1 Bordetella parapertussis | reverse complement strand
ATATTGCTCAGGGAAATTTCCGGAAAACAGTAAGCCGGAAAACAATTTCCAGGAAAAGAAATGCAAGAGCGGCCAGCACAAAGGGCAGGTAACGTTCCTGGTACCGTTTGAAAGATTGTACTTCCACTTTTGATTTTTCCATGGTATCGATCTGTTCATAGGTATTCTTCAATCCTTCTTTATCTTTTGCCCTGAAATACCTTCCTCCTGTTTCTTCGGCTATCTTCCGGAGCAGGTCTTCGTCAATAAAATCAATAGCAGGATTTTTATTCGCCAGCTTGTTGCCTGTTACTTCCGGAACAGCCGAAGCCCTGGCACCCATGCCGATCGTGTACACTTTTACTTTATTTGTTTTGGCGATCTCCAGTGCCGTTAGCGGATCGATCAGTCTTGTGTCGGGGGCATCTTCTTTTCCATCCGTAATTAAAATGATCACTTTGCTTTTGGCCTGGCTTTTTGAAAGACGATCCACGGCCGTTGCCAGTCCTTCACCGATCACGGTGCCGTCTTTCAGGTATTGCCGGCTTTCCAGGCTTTGTATCTGGCTGATCAAGGTATTCTTATCTGTCGTAACAGGGCACTGGGTAAAACTTTCACCGGAAAAAATAACGAGGCCGATCCTGTCAACAGGCCGGTTCATGACAAATTCAACAGCCATTTCCTTGGCCACATCCATCCGGGAAGGCAAAATATCTTTTGATCCCATACTGCCGCTTACATCCATACATAAGACAATATCAATACCCTCTCCTTCTGAACGCTGGTCATCGTTTCTTTTTTGTGGCCGTGCCAGCGCCAGTATCAATGCACTCAATGCCAGCAACCGAAGTATAAATGTCACATGACGAAACCGGCTCTTCAGGGAAGAAACCGTAAAAGCATGGGTGGTGGAAACTGTGATAACAGCCTGCTGCCGGTTACTCTTTTTAATATACCACCATATCAGCAGCGGCAACAGGGCAAACAACCCGAATGCAAGGGGAAAAGCAAAA
The DNA here is from genome assembly GCA_943370865.1 of Bordetella parapertussis. GTDB lineage: Bacteria > Bacteroidota > Bacteroidia > Chitinophagales > Chitinophagaceae > CADEDV01. The sequence goes on along the minus strand of CALRSN020000403.1, from coordinate 2,479 downwards.
TCCATATCGTTGAGCCACTCGTACAACATCTATTTTATTTTTTTCCCGGGAGAAGAATCGTCGTTTCTGTTTTTTGTAATATCCTTATTGAATCAGTAATTGTCTTTAACGCTTCTTCATCATCGGTTACCGCTGGCTTATACTTTGCGAATTTTACAAAATCACTCAGTCGCAGCGCCTGTGCTAGTTTATCAGACTGTGTTTTATCAAGGCCTGTATCTTTTAATTGCAGTATGAGCTCATCCGTTGTTTCTTTGGCAGAATGTATTCCTTTCTTAGCCCCAATATACTCCCTGAAAATATCCACCAGTGCAGAATAGTATTGTTTGGCTTCCGGTTTATTTAATTTCAGTTGCTCCAGTTTTTTCATCGCCTCTGCGAATGGGTCAATGATAATAGCTGGCTTTGATTCAACAGGATTTTGTTTTTTCCGCAGGAAATAAATGAAGGCAATGATCAGCAATAATGCTGCTCCACCGGCAGCGTACCACCACCAGGGAGTTTTCTCTTCCACTGTAACATCGATCACATCTTTGATATCGTGATATTCCTGGTCGGGATTAAATGCAGAATAGCCCACATCAACCGGGATAGAATCCGTTACAATTCCTTCTGCCAGTACAAAAGCTGGGATGACCCAATGACCTGAATCAAAACTGGTGATCCGGATAGTTTGTGACAACACCGTCCCGTTGCTTGTATTCGTGGTGTCGATCTTTTGTTTTTCAATTAGGTCAAAATGCGTCAATGAGTCAATGGAAAAAAATTGGATCGCCTCGTTCTCAGGGATATCTGCTTCCAGCTTCAGTTCAATATGCTCACCGATCAGTATTTTATTTTTACTGGCCGTTGCTTTTACTGTAATGCCTGTTTGTGCATTCAGAAAAACTGAAAGACTGAGTAAAATAAGAACGGTAAAAATTCTATTGATTGTCGGCTGGATCATGGATCGGGTGGTGGTTCATTTATTCCGGCTGAGGAAGAATCGCTGTAATACTTTCACATAGTCTTCATCGGTCCGGATATGCAGCAGGTCGCTGCCTGCTTTTTTAAAGGTTTGTGTACTGTAGGCTGTTACCCTGAAAAATTCCTGTTCATAATTATACCGCACATATGCATTACTGCTGTCTACCCATTTGGTAGCGCCGCCTTCGGCATCCGTTACCTGCAGCAGGCCTGCATCGGGTAACTGCTGGTCCATTTTATCATAGAGTTTCATCCCAATGATATCATGTTTCTTACTGGCCACCCGCAAAGCATCTTCATAATTAGCATCCAGGAAATCGCTTAATATGAACGCAATACTTTTCTGCCTTGTCACATTATTAAAATAGCGGAGTGCGGTGCTGACGGCAGTACCCGTTCCCTTTGGTTCTTTACTCAACAAATTCCGCACAATGAACAAAGCATGTTCACGGCCTTTCTTTGGCGGAATATATCCTTCTACTTTATCGCTGTAAAAAATTACGCCGATCTTATCGCCGTTATTCACTGCTGAAAAACTTAATACGGCTGCGATCTCCGTGGAAATATCTTTTTTTCGTGCATGCACGGTTCCAAATAAGGAGCTCGGGCTGATATCCACCAGCAGCATCACGGTTAGTTCCCGTTCTTCCTCGAACAGTTTGCTGTAAGGATGTCCCATTCTTGCCGACACATTCCAGTCAATAAAACGGATATCATCACCGGCTGAATATTCCCTCACTTCTTTAAAGGACATTCCTTTCCCTTTGAAAGCACTGTGGTACTCCCCGGTGAACAGGTCGCTGGTCAGCTTCTTGCTTTTGATCTCCAGCTCCCGGACCTTTTTTAATATTTCTTTGGTCGTCAGCAAGGCTTATGGTACGTTGATCTGTTTGATAATATCCTCGATCACATCTTCCACTTTCACATTCTCGGCTTCCGCTTCATAGGTTAAACCGATACGATGGCGCAATACATCTTTGGCAATGCTCCGGATATCTTCAGGTATTACAAATCCTCTTTTATTTAAGAAAGCCTGTGCCTTTCCGGCCAACGCCAGGTTGATACTGGCTCTCGGTGAGCCGCCATACGAGATCAGCGGCTTCAGTCGCTCTAATGAATATTTTTCCGGGAACCTTGTTGCAAAAACAATATCCAATATATACTGCTCGATCTTTTCATCCATATAGATCTGGCGGGTCAGGTCTTTGGCGTTGATCACTTCCTGTGCTGATACTACCTGTTTAATAGCAGGCACTGTTAATCCCTGCACATTCTGCCGGATGATCATTTGCTCCTCATGCATCTTTGGATAATCCACTACCACTTTCATGATAAAGCGGTCCACCTGTGCTTCCGGTAGCGGGTAGGTTCCTTCCTGCTCCAGGGGGTTTTGTGTTGCCAATACTAAAAAAGGCTCATCCAGTTTATAGGATGTATCGCCGATTGTTACCTGTCTTTCCTGCATGGCCTCCAGCAAAGCAGATTGTACTTTGGCCGGGGCCCGGTTGATCTC
>CALRSN020000402.1:0-3472 GCA_943370865.1 Bordetella parapertussis | reverse complement strand
ACAGTCTTTCCGATCAGCAATTTTGCAACTCAATATTAAAAACACATTTTATGAAAAGAGTGATGAAGAGTTTTGCAGTTGTAGCAGTGGTTTTTTGTCTGCTGCTGGCCTCCTGCTCAAGAAGTAATGAAAACAGTTATGACTTTGAAAGCCTTCCTGCCACGGTTATCCTTGACTGGAACGAAGTTGCCTTCAAAGCATTCGATGGACCCGCTTACCAGCATTCACTTATGGCTTCCAGGATCAATGCCATGACACATATTGCCATGCATGATGCCATTAATGCTGTGTATGCAAAATATGCAGTCTATGCATTTAACGGGAAAGATGAAACTGCTGACCCTGTTGCCGCTGCTGTTACTGCAGCCCATACCGTACTATTGCATGAAATTCCGGCCAGGAAAAGTTTTCTTGATTCCGCCCTTCAACAGTCTCTTTCTTCAATCACAGATAGCGAAGCAAAAACAAAAGGAATCGTTTTAGGTAAACAAGCAGGGCAGGCGATCATTGATAACCGGAATAATGATGGATCTGCAGGAGACCCGGTTGCAGCAATTCCTCCCTCTGATGTACCGGGTGTCTACCAGGCTGTTCCGCCTTTTGATTTTGTGTTTGCTCCCAATTGGCAAAATGTAAAATTGTTTGCATTACAATCAAAAAGCCAATTTCGTTCAGCGCCTCAGCCAGCGTTGGACAGTCCCGAGTATGCCGCAGGGTTTAATGAAGTTAAGGAGGTTGGAAAACTAAACAGTAGTACAAGAACAACCGAACAAACTTCTTATGCCAAATTTTGGTATGAATTTTCTGAAGCTGGCTGGAACAGGGTGGCCCGCACCATTGTGACGAATAAGAAAATGGGGTTGTATGAAGCTGCAAGAATGTTGGCTCTTGTTGATATGGCATTAGCCGATGCATATATAGCTGGTTGGGACTCCAAATTTCATTACAATTTCTGGAGACCCTATACGGCGATCAGGGCGGCAGCAACAGATGGTAACGAATCAACTTCACCAGATGTGGCATGGGAACCTGCTGAACCGACTCCACCGGTACATGATTACCCCTCTACACATAGTGCTCTTGGTAATGCAGCTGCAAAAGTCATCGCCAGGATTGTGGGTGATAATACCCCATTTACGATGACTTCCTTTACAGCTGTGCCTGCCGGCTCTACAAGAAGTTTTAGCAGTTTGAGCCAGGCGGCGAATGAAAATGCCGACTCAAGAGTAATGGCTGGTATCCATTTCCGGTTTTCCTGTAATGCGGGACAGGCTTTAGGAGATAAGATTGGTAACTGGACGGTGGAGAATTACCTGAAGCCATTAAAATGATCAGCAAGAAATATCGATTCAATTAATGATATCCCCGGATTTGGGGATATCATTTTTTATAGACGGTTAATAAGCCGGCCGGCTAATAAATATTTTTATAAAAAAATAATGCAGGTCAAGAACCATGGTTTTTATTTTTTTAGCTGTATAAACCTTTTGCTTTTGACTTTCGTGACAGGTTACGGGCAAATATCCTCTTCACTGAAAACTCACGTTGAAGTCATAAGGAAGCAGGGAAAACCGCCTGTTGCTTTCGTGAATGAAGTGCTGGAAACGCATGACCTCGTTGTATTTGATGATGCCCTGCATAATGCGTATGAGCCATTTGTTTTTTACCGGCAGCTGATAAAAGACCCTTTTTTTCAACGGAAAGTAAGATATGTATTTATTGAAGTATTCAGTATTAAGTCACAACCATATATTAATGACTATTTCAATAGTCCTGTAAAAGATAGCAGCATACTCTTAAAAGTATTCCAGGACGATTTTAGTGGATATGGCTGGCGATACCAGACCTACCTGGATTTGTTTTCTGATATCTGGGATGTTAATCAGAAGCTGCCAATAGAAAAGCGAATCAAAGTAATTGGAGTCGATCAACCTGTTTACTGGGAGGCTATTCACACACGGAGGGATTACGACCTCTTCCAGGAATCACTGGCAGCCCGTGATTATTTTATGTATAAAATGATAACTGCATCATTGGAAAATTTTTCTGGCACCAGAAAGGGTATTTTTCTTACTAACACCCGGCATGCGTATAAAGGCATTAAAAATAAGAAAGGTGATTTCTACTGGAATGCCGCTACATTTCTTCACCAGTTTCATCCGGGGAAAATATTCTCTGTGAGGATACATAACGTATCCCTTTTTATTGAACAATTAAAGAACACTACAGGGACTAAAACAACCCAGGGGCTTGATAAGTATTCTTACAAGTGGGTAAAAATGGCCAATGGAACCTGGGATTCAGCATTTGCGGCTTGCGGAAATAAACCTGTGGCTATTCCCCTTGCTGGAAACGCTTTTGGACAATCTGCTTATATAGGTAATCATATGCTTAATGTACAGGAAGGACAAACAATACAAGACGCATATGATGCTGTCATTTTTATTGCCCCCCAGGAACAATTGCATTTCTCAGCAAGCCTTGATTTTATTTATACACCTGCTTTTATAACGGAGTTGAAACGACGGGTAATCCTACTGCACAATAATAATACCGATGAACTTCTGAAGAAAGAAGGAGTGTCGACGATTGAGGAATTCATAAAAGCAATAGGACAATATAAACCTGTCAGTAAAAATGAACTTCTTAGAGAGTAGTAAAATTGTGCCAGGTTATATTCTTTCTCACCAAATTTGGTTATACAAACTGACGAATCCGGCGATTGTTCTGCGAACTCCTGGAGTTGATATTTGTAGCTCAAAATTCAACGTGTATGAAAAGAATATTGAGTTATGCAATCGTGTATTTTACAACTGTTATTAACAATGTCTCAGCGCAAAAGCTGGAAGGAGTCGATCCGGATCATTTATCCGTGCTTTCCATTCGGTTTTCTCCCCCGGTTATTAAAAAGATAGAGCTGCCTGGTGGCATACAATTGGAGTATGCGGAGCAAGGCAATACGGCCGGGACCCCCGTGATCTTTTTGCATGGATATACTGATTCCTGGCATTCTTTTGAAACAGTACTTTCTTACTTGCCGGATAATATTCATGCATATGTTCCTTCACAAAGGGGGCATGGCAATTCTTCGAAACTTGGAATCAGTTATCACCCGAAAGATTTTGCTGCAGATATCGCTGCGTTTATGAAAGTGAAAGGCTTGGCTAAAGCTATTATTGTTGGCCACTCTATGGGGGGTGTCATCGCCCAGCAATTCGCATTGGATTACCCGGAACTCGTAAAGGGCATTGTATTAATAGGTACGGATGCCTCCTTTAAGGATAACCCGGGTTTGCCGGAGTTTGCACAGGAAATATTGAATCTTTCAAATCCTGTTCCCTATGAATTTGCCAATGAATTTCAGAAAGGAACCTGTGTGAAGCCTATTGATGCAGGCTATTTTAAAGTATTGGTTAATGAAAGCCTGAAAGTTCCTGCACATATATGGAAAGAGGTTATGAATGGGATAATG
>CALRSN020000401.1:0-3474 GCA_943370865.1 Bordetella parapertussis | reverse complement strand
CTGCTTCGATAAAAACTCTTCGATAGTAAATGAGTTAGTTGCTAAAGCTCTTGCGGTAGTTTTATTTTTTTCATTGGCCAGGTCAATATACTCATCCCGGAATGTGAGTATCGCTGAAGGCTCTATGCCAATCAGCGGTGTGGTTGCTGAAACCAGGCCGGATAATAATTCAATATTGACATTGGTAATAGCCGCAGCTTTTTTCACCAACCCCTTTGATAAATAGGTGCGGCCGCTTTCCTGGTGTAAAGGAATTATCACTTCATAACCCAATGCCTCTAAGAGTAAAATCGCTTTCTTACCAATTTCAGTATCGTTGTAATTGGTAAACTCATCACAAAAGAAATAAAGTTGCTTTGTTGATTTCTTTACAGCATGTTTCTTATACCAATGCAGCAAAGTTTCCTTTCCCAATGCAGGCATCGTTCTGTCCGGGTGGAAACCAACTAACCTGTTAGCTGTCTGCCGAAAGAACTTAACACTATAAAACCAATTAAACAGTCCCTGGAATTTTGATACCAGCTTCATTTGCTTGCTGAAGTTGGCGATCAGCTTGGCCCTGAACGGTATACCATTCTTATCATAATACTGTTGCAAGAATTCCGCCTTCATCTTCGCCACATCCACACCTGAGGGGCATTCTGTCTTACAACCTTTGCAGCTCAAACAAAGGTCCATGATCTCTTTGATCTCCTGGTGATTGAACGGTTGCTCATCCACTTCATTGCTTAAGAACTGTCTTAGTATGTTCGCCCTGGCTCTCGTAGTATCCTTTTCTAACCGGGTGGCCATATAACTGGGACACATCGTACCACCGGAAATGGGCATCTTCCTGCAATCACCGGAACCGGAACATTTTTCTGCGAGTCTTAATATGCCATCTTCATTGGAGAAATCAAAGGTTGTTTTGATGGTTCTCCCGGCTGGCTTTTGCTGCACCCGTAAATGTGTATCCATCGCAGCTGTGGCCGTTATCTTTCCGGCATTGAAAATACTCTTGGGATCAAAAATGGATTTCACCTGTTCAAATAATTGATAGGTCTCCGCTCCTACTACGTTGGCGATATACTCGCCCCGTAGCCTGCCATCCCCGTGTTCGCCTGATAAAGAGCCCTTATATTTTTTAACGAGTTCCACCGTATCCGCCAGGATATTCCTGAATGTCTTTAGCCCTTCTGGCGATTTTAAATTCACCATCGGCTCCACATGCAACTCACCGGCGCCGGCATGGGCATAATAAGAAGCATTGACCTTATGCTTTTTTAATACTTCCTGCAGGTCAGCAATATAATCCGGGAGTTCATCGGTACTCACCGCACAGTCTTCAATCAAATTCACCGGCTGTGTATCTCCTTTCAGGTTGCGCAATAAACCAAGACCAGCTTTCCGCACATCCCAGGCAAATTTTGTTTGTTCATTATATAATACAGGAAAAGCATAACCCAGTCCTGCTTGCTGTAATGATGCAATCAGTTGCTTTGCTTTTTGTTGTACTGCAATGACATCATGCTCCATAAACTCCACCATCAATAGTGCGGCAGGGTCACCCTCAATAAAGAACCGGTTCTTGCTGTATTCAGGATGACCAATGGTAAAATCCATGATGTATTTATCCACCAGCTCCGATGCCATCGGCTGCTGCTTCAGGGCTACAATATTTGCTTGCAGCGATTCAATGATGGAATGACAATGAATACAAACAACAGCCGTTTCTTTCGGCGGCAGATCAAGCAACCCAATTTTTATTTCAGTAATAAAAGCCAGCGTACCTTCTGAACCCGCCAGGAGCTTACAAATATTAAAGGGTTCTCCATTTTCTGTAAACGGCCGCATGGCCAGTAAACTGTCTAATGCATAACCTGTATTCCTTCTTCGGATAATTGGTTTAGGAAATGTATCCCGGATGAGTTGTTGATTATGCTTATTTCCTAATAACTGGTACAGGTCCTGGTATATTTTTTCTTTCAGTGATGATGCTTGATTATTTACCGGAATATCTTCTGCTTTAAATATCACTTCAGATCCATCACTCAGTAAAGCAGTCACTTCCTGCACATGATCTCTAACCGAACCCCACACGATACTATGCAATCCACAGGAATTATTCCCCAGCATACCGCCGATCATGGCCCTGCTGGCCGTGGATGTTTCCGGGCCAAACATCAATCCATAGGGCCGCAAATGAAAATTCAGGTCATCCCTGATCACACCGGGTTGCACCCGTACCCATTTCTCTTCCTTGTTTACTTCCAGGATCTTTGTAAAATACTTCGATATATCCACCATGATCCCGTTACCCACCACCTGCCCGGCTAAAGAAGTTCCGGCAGCTCTTGGTATCAGTGTCAGCTTATTTTCATTGGCAAATACGATCAGTTGCTGAATATCAGCTGTATTAAAAGGTATCGCAACAGCCAACGGTTTTTCCTGGTACACCGATGCATCGGTTGAGTAAGCCAGTAACTGTGCCTGGTGAATGGCGGAGTTATCAAAAAAAAGTAAGCCGGTTAATTTTTGTCCGAGTTGTGCGAATGGCAATTCCATACTATTCAGTTGCGGGTATCAAAATTAACCCGTTTAAACAGGAAAACAGGTGATCATTTAAATTAAAGGAATTAAAATGTTCCTGTATCCACATCTTTGATAAATTGGATAACTCCCTCCATAAAGACTTTTTGATCATCCCACATTGCCAGGTGACTTCCATTCGGGCAATAGAGATAACGGCCGTTCTGTACCAGCTTGCTTTGTTCTTCCATGGCTTTTGGATCCATCGTATCATGCTTTGCTCCTACCATCAGCGTAGGCACTTTGATTTCCTTAAGCCGGTTCTTTACATCCCAATTGGCCAATCGTCCCGCAATACCAAACTCTGAAGGGCCCTGCATCATCGTGTAGATCTCCCCGTTGGCATGTTTCATCGAACGGTTAAATCCATCGGGCCATTCCTCCAGCCGGCATAAATGTTCTTTGTAAAAATTGGGAATCAGCAATTCCATATACCTGGGATTGGCGAAATCCCCTTTTGCTTCAATCGATTTTATTTCTGTCAAAACTTCCGGCTTCAGTTGTTTCGCTAATACTTCTTCAGCATACTTCCCATATTCAGGACAACTCGCCATCATATTACAAATCATCAGCCCTTTTAAATTGTCCTGGTATTTCAAACCATACTGCATCGCTAAAATGCCACCCCATGAATTGCCCAGCAGGTAAAAATTATCTTTATTCATCCCGAGTGCTGTCCGCACCTGCTCCACTTCTTCCACAAAACGTTCTGTTGTCCAGAGGCTGCTGTCTTTGGGCTGGTCGCTGTAATAAGAACCCAGCTGATCATATTCATAGAATTCGAATCCCTGCTCCGGGAAAAAACTTTCAAAACATTCCATGTACTCATGTGTCATGGCCGGGCCGCCATGCAATAACAATATCTTGATCCGGGGATTATTGCCAAATCGTTTGGTCCATACTTTA
>CALRSN020000400.1:0-3477 GCA_943370865.1 Bordetella parapertussis | reverse complement strand
AATATACCTGAAAAGTGAAACTAGAATCCCATTTTCAGGGGATATGAACTAATATGATCTGCAGTTACTTTTACTAAACAGATTTATATATGAAATTGCATTCTTTATATGTGACCGGAACTGGACTGCTTTTATCAGCTGTCTTCTGGCTCAAATGGTCAAGAATGCAGTTTTTGTTAAATGCAGAATACTCCTGACCCCGGGTATTCATACAAAATACGGATTAGCAAAATAATCATACACCTAAAAACAAAAACATGCGTACACTTATTCTAGCACTTTTAATCTTTCCGATGGTGGGTATAGGACAAACCTTTATCAAATTAACTGATGCCTCCGGCCAGCAAATAAAAGGCGATGCCACAACCAGGGGATTTGAAAGAAGCCTTATTGTTTTATCTTTTGCCAGTTCTGGAAAAAATAGCTCACAGCTTTCTTTCAACACAAATGTCTCCGGCGCTTCAGCCGATTTAAAAAAAGTCGCGGGCAACGGCACATTACTACCAACCGCAATACTAACTGTAACACAACCCGGTGGAGGTGGCAATATAACTATTAGCTACACAATTAAACTGGAGAATATCAGGGTCAACAGTTGTACTGAAGCGTTAGGATGTGACGGCGTTATTAATACTACAACAGTGATTACTGCTTCCCGGATTGGCTGGACTTATTATCAAATAGATAATACCGGTAAAACAAGTGTATCCCGTAAATATGGCTTTGACAATGAAACGGGCAGAGAATGGGTTAACTTTTGATTTGACACTTGTCTGATTAATAACCTGTCATTGTAAAAGGTGAGAAGATACCCCCCGCACAAACCCACGTGTTAGCTTAGAATATTACCCGGAACCTTGCCCGGATTATTAAATGACGTTTTACAAATATCACCCCTACCTACCAGCGGTGGGGTGGTATTTCATATATACTAAGTTTATAGCTGGCATTTTTTTTCAATGACCAGTAAAGTAAACTCTGCAGGTTTTGCAATGGCTATGCCTGCCTGTAAAATCATTCTTTTATTGGCAATATCTGCTGAAGTCATTGTGCTGACGTCCATTTTTACAAAATAAGCCTCCGATGCTTTATTTCCCATTAATTTCCCGTCCCTGAAATAACGGCTTAACATATCTTCCGCAGCTGATCTTATTTGCATCCATGTTGCTGCAGTATTAGGCCTGTTGACGTAAGATGCCATAATATTGTTCAGTTCAGCTTCTATAGCATCCCTAGTTGATACGGGCATAGTTGCCTTCCTGCTCAAGAGGTTATTCTTCAATTTTACTCTTACAGAAGCAGAATCTTTAATGACCGGCTGTTGGGTCATTGCAGCAATTGAAAGCATCGAAAATATAATAAGCAACAGGAGTTTCATTGGATTCATTTATTATTTTATCCCATAAAACTACTATTCTACCCAATAGAAAAACTCCCCTTTTTGAGGGATTGTGCCAGCTGCCAGCTGGATGTACTTTTATCCTCTAAATAGTATACAATGAAGAGCATTGTTATCGCCACACTACTCCTGATTATAGTACATTCCTGCAAAACAGTCCCGGTTACAGGACGCAAGCAACTTAACCTCGTACCCAATTCCATGATTCAGGCAATGGCCTTCTCACAATATGACTCGGTGGTAAAGGCCAGTCCTACCCTTTCCCAGTACGATACCCGGGCTCAACTGGTAAGTAAAGTGGGCAGCAGGATACAACAGGCGGTGGAAACCTATATGCAGCAGAACAATATGAGCAAGGACCTGAAAAATTTCAAATGGGAGTATAATACCATTGAAGAGAATATTGTAAATGCCTGGTGTATGCCGGGTGGTAAAGTAGTGGTGTATACCGGACTTCTGCCGGTTTCTCAAACGGAAGAAGGATTGGCTGTTGTGATGGGACATGAAATTGCTCATGCCATCGCCCGGCATGGTAATGAACGGATGAGCGAAGGATTATTGATCAATCTTGGTGGCCTGGTCCTGGAAGAAGCTCTGAAAGAAAAGAAACAGGAAACACAATTGTTGTTCCTGGGACTCTATATGATAGGTTCCAACCTGGCATTGTCGCTGCCTAACAGCCGGATGCAGGAAAGTGAGGCGGATAAACTGGGATTAATCTTTATGAGTATGGCTGGTTATAATCCTGAAGAAGCTGTACCATTCTGGCAACGGATGTCAGCAATTAACAAAGGGACTAAGGTACCGCAGTTCCTGTCCACCCACCCTTCTGATGAAACCAGGATCAAAAAATTATCTGCATTGATACCTGAGATCAAAACAACGTATTATAAGCCCCAATAAATAGTGATAGTTATATAAACTGAAGTTTCGTAGCATCCCTGATCAGGGATGCAGTATTCCGGACACCAAACTTAGCCAGCAGGTTTTTTCTGTGTGTATCAATAGTAGTAGGGCTTACAAATAGTTTTTGTGCAATCTCATTATTGGTTAGCCCTTCTGCGATCAGTTCCAGCACTTCTTTTTCCCGCCGGGTGAGCAGGATGGGGTTGGCATCTGTTTTAGTTAATACCTGGGAGGCCTCATCGCTAAAGTAGATCTTTCCTTTAATGACCACACTGATCGCTTCCATCAGTTCCTCCTGTGTTGCATTCTTCAGCACATAACCGGAAGCCCCGCTATCCATCATCTTTTGAATAAAACTTTGCTGGTTGAATGTGCTCAGGCCAATAATAAATACGGAAGGGTATTTTTCCTTTACCTCTTTACAAAGATCGATACCATTTTTATCCGGCAGATTAATATCCATCAGGATAATATCCGGTTGCTGCCGTTGTAAAAAAGCCAGGCAGGATGCTGCATTCATGGCATGGCCGGCCCATTCAATTCCTTTTTCATTCTGTAATAATGAACGGATACCTTCCACTACCATATAATGGTCATCCACGATAAAAACTTTTGTTGCCATTTATATATTTACTTCAATGTGAACAGATGTGCCTTTACCGGGCTCTGACTGAATATCGAGTTTTCCTTTCAGGTACTCCAGCCGGCTCTGGATATTGCTCCAGCCAATTCCCCTGGCCTGCTGCAAAAGTACCGGATTAAATCCCACTCCGTCATCCTCAACAGTAACCGTTATCACTTCATTGGTTTTACTAACCTGCACGATTGCCGTTTTGGCGGCCGCATGCTTCATAGTATTATTGATCAGCTCCTGGACGATCCTGTAAATAGTGATTGCTGTTGTATGTTCGACTTTCGCTTCTTCCATCCCGATAGACTGGTAATTCACCTGCAAAGCTCCGGACTGGTTAATATCATTACAAAAATCTCTCAGGGCAGTATCCAGGCCGAATTTTACTAACGCCTCCGGCATCATATTATGTGCAACTCTCCTCATTTCCTTGATAGAACTGTCCAGCATATCCATCCCCCTTTCAAAAGCCTGGGCATTTTCCGAGGTCATCACTAAACTTCCTTTCATTGTCTGAAATGAGTATTTAATACCTGACAAC
>CALRSN020000399.1:0-3480 GCA_943370865.1 Bordetella parapertussis | reverse complement strand
CCACACTGTAAGCCACCCTTATCCCCGATTCACCTGGTGTGGAGCCACCGGGGGTCAGCTCATCTATGGCTTTTAATATCTTTTCTTTTTCGCCTCCGCTGGTACTGTTCAGCATGATGCCGGTTACACCACCATAAACTACAATGGCGACTGAATCCTTATCCCGCAGGTTATTTACCAATAACCGGAAAGCAGATTTCAATAAAGGCAGACGGTTGGTCATATCCATTGACCCCGACACATCGATCAGGAAAACAAGGTTACTGGGAGGAAGTGTGTCAATATTTATTTTCTTGGAAAAAAGATTCACATAATAAAGCTGGTTGTCCTCATTCCAGGGGCAGCCCGTCAATTTGGTCCTGATAGAAAAAATATCATTACCGGGAGGTTCTTCATAATTCAGGTTGAAATAATTCAGCATTTCTTCAATACGAACAGCATCCGGGGGCACAAAAGATTTAAGTGTTATGAATCTCCGGATATTACTGTATGAAGCCCTGTCCACATTCAGCGACATACCCGTGCTGGGAAATTTTTTTGCATTGATCAGCCTGTTCTCAATAATACTGGCATAGGTCTCATCACCTGCAAACCATTGCTTCTGTTCATCACGGGTCAGATCCCTGGTTAATGAAGCAAGTTTGTCTCTCCTTCCCTGGGCTGTATTAATGGGTTGTAATTTGAGTTTTACATTTATAAAATTCTCCGCATGGGCAACCACCCGTTCAGGACTATAACCATGTAATGAAAAAACAAGTGTATCTACTGATTGATTAGTAACAATTCCAAATGTTCCGTATGAACCGGTGCGATATAAATAGCCGCTGCGGCTGTGAAGAATAGTTACATTCTGTAACAGGTTCCCTGTTTCATCCTTCACTTCTCCCCTGATATAAAATTGCTGGGATCGGGTGGATAAACAGGTCAGTAATAACAACAATATGTGGCAAGCGGCCTTCAAATGGGTATATTGGGAAGAAAAAATACAAAAAAACCCTGAGACGTCTAAGTATTTAGACAAGTTGATAGATCTCTTTCAGATTCCTGCCCAACCCATCGTAATCAAGGCCATAGCCCACAACGAACTTATTCGGGATATCAAACCCGATATAATCCAGTTGGAGCGGGTATTCCGTAGCTTCCGGCTTATGTAATAAAGAAGCGATCTTTAAAGATTTGGGTTGCTGGTGAAGCAATTTGGGCAAAAAATTATGAAGCGTCTTTCCTGTGTCAACAATGTCTTCCACGATCACTACATCTTTTCCAAAAAGATCATCCTCGAGTCCAATGGAAGTCACCACATTTCCCGATGACTTCATGCCCTTGTAAGAAGCCAGTTTAATAAAACATATTTCCGCATTGATAGAAAGATGTTTAAAAAGATCAGCCGCAAACATGAAAGAACCATTCAGGATGGCGATAAAAAGCGGTCTCTTACTGGCATAGTCCCGGCTAATCTCTGCCGCCATTTCTTTGATGCGGTTCTGAATAACTTCCTCGGAAAGATAGGTATCAAATGATTTATCATGCACTTTAATGACTGGCATATTTAGTTGCAGTGTTTTAGTTGCGGCTCCATTTAGGGGCTGCCGGACTGATTGAATAATTCTCTTTTAAAATAAGTTTGGGCATGGCCCCGGCCTTTGCCCGTAATGATAATCTTTCACCGACAGCCGGTTGCTGCCCTGCACTGAGCCCATTATACTCCAGTAGTGACTCCAGTCGCAGTGCTTCTTCCTGTGCAATATCACGTAAAGTTTCGCCGGGTTGTACGATGTGATAATCTGCTTTACCTGTCTTCCTTTTACGCTGAAGATACAGGAGCTGGTCAGTGTCAGTTGCCTCAAGCGGCTTTAGTTCATTAAACTCAAATAGTTTAGCCAATGGTATATTGAATTGCTGCGCAATACTGAGATAAGATGTCCCTTGTTTAACAAAGATCGCCTTAGTTTCATTGATCTTAAATTCCCCTTCGGGGTATACAGGTACTTTTTTTTCACTGGCAGTCAGTATGTTTTGAACCGGTTCGTTTCTTGTTTCGCTGACCAGTTCAGTAGTCTTACCAGGATCTTTCGCAGATACAACTATATCCGGTGATCTTTCCATTTTTCCCAGCGCAATCATCGTGTAATCCTGTAACTGGTAATCCTCAATCAATTTGATAATGATAATGGGATATTTGGGGTTTGTGGCATAGCCTGCTTTCTTCAACCCGTTTGCCCATCCCTTGTAATCAGTAGGCTCCAATAAAAATAATGAAGCATACCGTTGGCTGTTTTTCAGGAAATCAGAATGATCCCGGTAGGAATCTTCTGCCGAAGTATATTTCCTGAAACACTCCCCTCTTGCGTCGTCATCATGTGAAACAGATTCTCCCGTCCAGTTCGACTTGCATTTTATACCAAAATGATTATTTGATTTTATTACCAGGTTACTGGTTCCGGCCATGGTTTCATGAATGCCCTGCGCAAGTTTAACAGAAGCAGGCACGCCTGTTCTTTGCATTTCTGCAATTGCCAGCTCCTTATAAGTATTAATATATTCCAGCACAACAGGATTTTGCTGTGCCCCTGAAAAGAAGGAGAGAACAACAAAAGAAATTGTTCCAATCAGCTGTTTCGGGGATCGCATCATACACTATTTATAATTTCCTGATAAGGTATAATCCATCACGGATCGTTAAAATCACTTTTTCTATACCAGTTCTGTTATTAATAAAATCATTAAACGCCTGGATACCTTTGGCACTTTTCCCTTTCACCTTTTTTTCCAGCACCTGTCCATGAAAGAAAATATTATCTGCTAAAATAAAGCCGTTTGTCCGAAGACGGGGCAAAACAAGGTTAAAATATTCTATATAGGCTGGTTTGTCTGCGTCAATAAATACTAGATCCCAGGTTTCATCCAGCCCGGGAATGATCTCTAACGCATTACCTGTGTGGGATAGTATTTGGCTGGCATAGGAAGATTTATCAAAAAAAAATCTCGCCTTATTCGCATCCGTCTCTCGTAATTCGATGGTGTGCAGCTGTCCATCTTCTGTTAGCCCTTTGGCCAGACACAAAGCGCTGTAACCTGTAAAAGTCCCGATCTCCAGTATCCTACGGGGACGGACCATACAACTGATCATCTCCAGCACTTTTCCCTGCAGGTGGCCGCTGAGCATGATATATTCTTTGTGATGTTGCAAAGTATACTCATGTACTTCCCTGAGCAAGGCATCTTCTGCTGAAGAATATTTTTCAGCATATACTTCTACCAATGGGTTAATTAATTCCAATCCCGCCTGTTTTTGCAAAGATAAACCTAAACAGGCTGCAGGGCGGTGGAAGAATCAGTTCCTTTTTTTGATATCAGCCAGAGACCGCAGAATGTGAAAATTCCATTTATCAGGATTAACTCATTACCGATCTTATACCCATCGAAAATTGTCACCGACCATTCTTTGAGAAGTGGCAATTGTACATGCAGCTTTGCCTC
>CALRSN020000398.1:0-3481 GCA_943370865.1 Bordetella parapertussis | reverse complement strand
CATCATTATACTTCCCTTTGCCTGGAAATACCTGCGGGCAGAATTCGGTACGATCAAAAATCACCTGCCTTATTTCCTGGCTACAGGAGCCACAGGTGTAAGTATGTTCAATACGTTTGTATATATCGGCGGGCATTATTCCGAAGCCATTAACCTGGCGCTGATTGGCACCACGTCTTCTCCTATCATTTCAGTTATTCTTGCCCGTATATTTTTAAAAGAACATATTGGCGCATATAAAATTACCGGGATGTTTGTTTGCATCTCCGGCATCTTGCTATTACTAAGCAAAGGTCATTTAGAAAATTTACTGAGCTTATCGTTTTCAAAGGGTGATCTCTGGGTACTGGCGGCGGCATTTTCTTTTTCTGTTTATAATACGCTGGTCAAAAAGAAACCTGCAGCTGTTCACCCGGTCAGTTTTCTCTTCGTAGTATTCAGCCTTGGTACTTTAGTCTTAGTACCCTTTTACCTGCAGGAGTATAACCGGGAAGGTGGTTTTGCCATCAGTGTAACCAATATCTCCGTCATACTGTACCTGGGTATCGGCGCCTCCGTCATTTGTTTTCTGGTCTGGAACAAGGCTATCGGTAAACTGGGTGCCGGCCGCACTGCTTTATTCGGTAATCTCATCCCGGTATTTAGCAGTCTTGAAGCAGTGCTCATCCTGCACGAAACGATCAGTTGGATACATATCGTAAGTTTTGCACTGGTTATTACCGGTCTTATCATTGCTAATTACAGGAAATAGACCCTTTAACAGTAATCTTAACATTTCATATATCGTCACTTGTGCAAGTTGCACAGGGTTTGCATCGTTAATAACAGCTGTGAAGAAACAGTAATACCTGTCATTAATTACCAAAGTGTACATTTGTATGAACAACAGTTACGTAATGTCTGCATCACTTGAATCCAAGCAAAATTCGACAAGAGCCTATATGATCACGGCAGGCTTTGCCGCCTTTATGATCCTGCTGATGTTTTTGCTGAAATGGAAGGTCCCTGTTTTTGAAAAGATCATCGAAGAACCTGCCATGGAAGTGGAACTGAATTTACCGGAAGAACCAGAAATACTCGCCGGCGGAGGCGGTGGTGGTGGCAACCCGGTTGAAGCTTCCGGACCTGCTGGTATTGCCCCGGCTACTCCTCCTGCACCGGGTGTGGATGAAGATTCCAAAGATGTGGAAACAGATGAAACTGAAAAAGAAGCCCCGGCAATTGTAAAGCCCGTCAACCCTAAACCTGTTGATAAAGTAGTCACTAATACATCGCCTGTTAAAACAACCCCCAAGCCGGTTGAAAATCCGGCGCCACCGAAGCCAAAGGCAGTATTGGGTAAAACAACTACGGGTGCGGGGCAAGTTGGTGGCGTGGCCACCACGTATGACAGAAGTGGTGGCAGCGGTACCGGAACCGGTGTAGGAAACGGCAGTGGTACCGGTGGCGGAACAGGTGGTGGCACCGGAGGCGGCAACGGAACCGGAAGCGGTACGGGTAATGGACCCAAAAGAGTAAGCGGCAGCCGCTATGTGATCAATCAAAAATCAATGGATGCCGGGGAAAACCTGAAAGGAAAAGTGTTTGCAGAAATAAGAGTATCAGCAGATGGTATCGGAACATTTGTTAGAGCTGTACGGGGTTCCAGTTATACAAGCGGGCAAGCTATCGAGATCATCCGGGAATGGCTGCGCAGAAATAAATTCAATAAGGACGCAGCCGAATCCACGGTGGTCTATGAATTCAACTTTGTACTGGGCGGATAAATGATATATTGAAAAAACCGGAAGCGGCATCAATGATGCCGCTTTTTTATTTCTTACTTGCTGCATATGCTGTATCAATAACTAAGTTTGCAGCCAGTATATGAACTACCAGCAAACCCTCGACTATCTCTTTACCCGGCTGCCCATGTTCAGCCGTATCGGCGCTGCTGCTTATAAAGCGGACCTGTCGAACACGATCCGTTTGTGTGATTCCCTCAATAACCCGCAGCAGAAATTTAAAAGTATCCATATTGCCGGCACCAATGGTAAAGGATCGGTGAGCCATATGCTGGCAGCCATTTTCCAGACTGCAGGATATAAAACAGGTTTATACACTTCTCCTCACCTGAAAGATTTCCGGGAGCGGATAAAAGTGAACGGAGAGATGATCGCTGAACAAGCAGTGATTGACTTCACTGAAGATATTCAGCCACTGATCGAAGAAATTGAACCCAGTTTTTTTGAGATCACGGTCGCTATGGCTTTTGATCATTTCGTAAAAGAACAAGTGGATATCGCCATCATTGAAACCGGGTTAGGCGGAAGGCTCGACAGCACCAATATTATCACACCTGAATTGTCCATTATTACCAATATCGGCTGGGACCATATGAACCTGCTCGGTCATACGCTGGAAAAAATTGCTGCTGAAAAAGCCGGCATCATCAAAGAGAATGTGCCCGTGGTCATCAGCGAAGTGATCCCTGAAACAAAAAAAGTCTTTGAAGAAACAGCCCGTGCAAAAAATGCACCGTTATATATTGCTTCTCACAACAGGCAGGTAGCCGACTGGAAATGGGAAAACCATCAACTGGTTATTACAGTAGCCAAAGAACATTCAGCAGATCATAAAGAATACCAGCTTGATCTGCCGGGAATTTACCAGGCGAAAAATCTTTTAGCTGTTCTAGAAGCCTGCCAGCTGCTGCATACAAAAGGATGGCATATTACAGATGATATCATTCATATAGCTCTACGAAAAGTAAAGAAACTGACCGGCTTGCATGGCCGCTGGGAGATCATCCATACTCATCCCACGGTAATTATGGATGTAGCACATAATGTTGATGGCATCCGTCAGCTGGTACAACAAACAGAACTTACAGAGCATCACCAATTACATATTGTAATCGGCATGGTAAAAGATAAAGAAGTGGAAAAAGTACTGGCTTTGTTGCCTAAAGAAGCCTACTACTATTTTACAAGAGCTCATATACCGAGGTCATTACCTGAAAATGAGCTGGCTGCTAAAGCGGCAACACTACAACTAAAGGGAGAAACATTCCCGGATGTCAACAAAGCCCTGCACAAAGCATTGGAAAAAGCAAACCCAGAAGACCTGGTTATTATTTGCGGCAGCGTTTTTCTTGTTGGAGAAGTAAATACGGTCGTTCATTAAAAGACCAAAGTACGGTCAAGAGAATAGTCTATCAATGGTCTCCGCATCCAGCAGTTTTGTTATGAAAGCATCACCATTGATCTTCTCTTTAGTAATCCCTCCTTTCCTGATCGCCTGTTTAAGGTTCTTCAAACAAAGAGAACGATCCATCAACCCGGCTGCTGCCCTTGCCATCAGGTAATAAGAATTCAAATGAGCTGGCTGAAAAAAAGAAAGTATATACGCTGTTTTATACGCCTGTCCATATTGCCTGATCTCCATGAACTGAAAATAGTTCTCCGAACAAAGCCGCCAGCTGAAATCGAATTTTCTTTCT
>CALRSN020000397.1:0-3482 GCA_943370865.1 Bordetella parapertussis | reverse complement strand
GTGACCCGGAAAAGAAATCGTTAGCAATTTCAAATGCAGATATACGGCCCGAATGAGGGGCCTGCCCGTGGTTGAACCAATACGAAAAGCCGTAGTTCGACAATGGAATAATAAACAGTGCCATGAACAGGGCAAACCCTCCTCCGTATATAAAAAGATATTTCCATCTTTTATGCTGTACACTATAAAAGAATACCAGGGCTGCACAAAGCAGGAAGGTTAATGCGCCGGCATCCTGTTTCGTAAAAAAAGAGCAGACTGTAAAAAAAGCTGATAATACTAAAGCAGGAATGGTAAACTTGTTCTTTTCATTCATTAGTGCCTTTAATAAGAAAGCAATGGCGATGAATTCATAAACGATTACCGTATGATTATACCAGGGCCAGAAATTAAAAAACGAATAAGAAAGACAAAAAAGCAGGACCGCTGAAAATTTAATCCCCGGGTTTACACGGAAACTTTTCAGGATCGACCGGAAAGCCAGCCCGGACAGAATATTAATAAATACCTGGGCCTTTACCAGGGTGATCATCTGGGTACCAAAGATTTTAAAAAAGATTCCCGGGATGACCCAATACATACCCCCCAAAGGAGTTCCAAAATCCCGGAAGGGTATCTGCCCCTCACTGACCCGGTATGCCCCTTCCCAGGAAAGAAAAATATTGACCCGGTAGGGAAATGTGACAAACAACGGAACACTTGCCAGCACCAAAATGACCGCCACTTCTGCATAAGAGAGGTATTTGTGCTTAATTCCCGTGCTAATACTCATATAATCAATATGTTTTTGTAAACATAAAGCAAATAAAGTATTATCAAAATTGCAACATTATTAAATCTGCGTTTATGTTTGTATTTTGGCCGCTAATCTGTTCCAAAGTGGCTTATATCAAATTATTACGACCGAAAGACTGGGCAAAGAACTGCTTCCTTTTCATTCCTTTGTTTTTTGCGGGAGAGATCTCAAATACCGACAAGATACTCCAGATTATCTGGGGATTTATTGCTTTTTCCTGTATTGCCAGCAGTATCTATATATTAAATGACTACCGGGATATAGAAGACGACCGCAAGCACCCGGTAAAAAGTAAAAGGCCGTTGGCCAGTGGTGCTGTTTCCAAATCAGTGGCATTGATGATCGCTGCAGTACTCATTATCGGTGGATTTACCCTGGCCTGGTTTATCAGGGACAAATTCCTGTTTGTATTGGGTATCTATTTTTTGATAAACCTTGGCTATTCCTTTGGGCTCAAAACAGTTCCCATTCTTGATATTTTCTTATTAGCGATCGGTTTTGTGTTGCGGGTAAAAGCTGGTTCAGTGATTGCCTTTATTGCATTATCTGAATGGATAGTTATTATGGTATTCCTGCTCGCCCTGTTCATGGCTATTGGCAAAAGAAGAGATGATGTATTACTTAAAGTAAGCTCCGGGGTCGATATGAGAAAATCAGTGAAAGGATACAACCTTGAATTCTTAAACGTACTTCTTTCTCTTGTTTGTGCCGTTATCATTGTTGCTTATTTTATGTACACCATGTCGGATGAAGTAAAAATGAGATTAGGTACGTATCGTCTTTATTATACCTGTATCTTTGTGATGGCCGGGATCATGCGGTATTTGCAAATCATATTTGTATCGGCTGATTCCGGATCGCCAACTAAGATCCTTTACAAAGACCGGTTCATTCAACTTTCCCTGCTCCTCTGGATAGCCAGTTTTATTGTAATCATTTACATCAAAGACATAACTATCTTCAAATGACAAAGAAAGATATTGCCAACTGGGGCAATTACCCGGTGATTGAAAGCGATGAGAAATCCGTTTCTTTTACAAATGATATCCAGCAATACGCAGCCACCACAAAGAATTTTATTGCCCGTGGAAATGGCCGCTGCTATGGTGATGCCTCGTTAGCAGAACAAACCATTTCCACACTCAAATACGACAAAATACTCTCCTTTGATACGGAAAAAGGAATACTCGAATGTGAGTCAGGGCTGACATTGGATAAAATACTGGAAGTGATCGTTCCCAAAGGATGGTTCCTGCCTGTCACTCCCGGTACAAAATTCATTACCGTGGGTGGTGCAGTAGCCAGTGATGTGCATGGAAAAAATCACCATGTGGATGGTTCATTTTCTGCACATGTTATGGAAATGGATGTGATCCTGGCAAGTGGCGAAATGATCACCTGCTCCCCCTCTGCTTATACAGATCTTTTTTGGGCTACTTGCGGTGGCATGGGATTAACCGGCATTATAGGCAGGGTGAAATTTGACCTGAAGAAAATCGAGAGCTCCTATATTAAACAAAAACAGGTCAAAGCAAAAAACCTGGAAGAAGTGATCCGCTTATTTGATGAGTATAAACACTATACTTATTCTGTAGCCTGGATCGATTGTTTAAAGAAAGGAAAGAATTTTGGAAGAAGCATTTTGATTCTTGGTGAACATGCTAAAAAAGACGAACTACCGGAGAACAAAAAGAAAGAGCCATTAAAATTGCCTGCAAAAAAACAGATCACCTTCCCTTTTACACTCCCTTCCTTTGTATTAAATACATTCACCGTAAAGGCATTCAACTTCCTTTACTATGGGAAAAATTTCAAGAAAGAGATTAACAACGTCGTTTCTTATGAACCTTTCTTTTACCCGCTTGATGCGATACTTCACTGGAACAGGGGTTATGGGAAAAAGGGATTTGTTCAATATCAATTTGTATTACCCCTTGAAAGTAAACAAGGCCTGATCGAAATATTGCAACGTATCAGTGACCAGGGGTTAGGTTCTTTCCTTGCAGTGCTGAAAGTATTTGGCAAACAGGATGATCTTATTTCTTTCCCGATGGAAGGATACACACTGGCACTTGATTTTCCTGTTCGGAACGGCCTGTTTGAATTCCTCGACCAGTTGGACCAGGTGGTATTGAAATATGGCGGCCGCCTGTATATGTCAAAAGATGCCCGCATGGATCCGTCTGTATTAAAAGCCGGATACAAACGCCTGCCTGAATTCATGGAGATTGTTAAAAAATATAATCCTGAAGCAAGGATCCGGTCGGTACAATCTGACCGTTTAGCATTAACCACTAACTAACCATTAAGAAAGATACAATGCCTTCCACCGTACTTATCCTGGGCGCCACCTCTGATATGGCTGTTGCCCTTGCCAAAAAATTCGCTTCTAAAGGACATAATATCCAACTGGCAGCCCGCAATGCAGACCGTTTAAAACCACTTCAGTCTGATCTGTCGATCCGTTATAATATCACTTCCAGCATTCATGAATTTGATGCCACTAGGTTTGAACAACATCAATCCTTCTGGGCTTCATTAAGCCCCTCGCCTGATATTACCATCAGTGTGATGGGATACATGAATGATAATGACAAAGTGATTGCCGACCAGGATGAGACCCTGAAAACATTACATACCAATTACACAGGTCCTGTTTCTATCCTCAATATTGTCGCTAACGACT
>CALRSN020000396.1:0-3485 GCA_943370865.1 Bordetella parapertussis | reverse complement strand
TCCGTTTACTCACCATGGTCCGGTTGCGCACATACTGGTATAAACGATTGATCAGTCCCTTAGAGGTATTAGTATGAGAAATATAATCCTCGGATTTATAATAAGGGGCAATGCATTCAGGGCCCGGTACATTCTGTGTAAACCGGAGTGTACAGTTGCTACACTCAACTACAGGAAATTTTTCTTTACTGACCGTATGATCTGTTGCTAATAAAACAGTACTGATATCACCCGACCCGCAAACAGGACAATTCGTATAATGGATAGTAGAACTCATGCCAGGATTCCTTTGTTAAGAGGATTGGCAAAGTAAAATGAAAATCGGTAAAAAATGGATGGAATATCAGCGAAGCTGCTGGTAAGTGCTGGTAGCCTCAACAGATTTTGGTTTATGCTTATTGCCGGATGACATTACCTGTAACCCATTTTCTGAAAAATACCAACCGATAAACATTGTGATTATAAGACCAGCAATCAATGCCCATGCCCACCAGTAATTTCGCCGGGCCGCAGGCTGGTTCAGGAATTCGATCATCTCATCAGAAGTTCTTTCATCCTCTCCCACCCGTACCATATGCTCGGATTTCTCCCGGATGATCTTTTCCGCTTTTACCGGGGCTTCCAGTGTTTTATTTTTCAATGCCGGTTCAAAACGAATTTCTCCTGCCAATCCGCTGCTTAATGTGCCCACTCCTTCCCAGGTGATCTTATCCCCATTCCTGATCTTTTGTTTGAGATCAAAAGCGAAATCATTAAAACGGACCACCGCATCCCGGTCAGAAACCTGCAAGGCATGCGCCAGCCAATTGAAAAATCCCTTTTGAGGTGTTGCATTATCGTGCTGTAATGCGATCGAAAAGGAAGGTGCGTTGATCACTTTATTGGGAAAATCAGCGGTAGCAGGTATTCTTTCCAACTGGAAAGTGCCGATACCGGGTACATTGAGTTGCTTATGCAGAATGAAATATTGGTAGAGTTCTCCGTACATCATCAGTTCTTTTGATCGAACGAAAATACAACTCCGCCGACAAAGTTGAATCCATACACCCGGTATTGATTCCAGCGTTGGTATTCCTGGTTGGTAATATTATTAAATTGCGTCCACAGGTTCAGGTTTTTGGTGATCTTGAATTCCAAACCCGCATTCAGGTCAAGAGCTCCTTTTAATTTACCATTATCAACCCCATCCGCTTTTCGGTATTGCGGGCCTGTCCATCCAAATACATCCGCTTTCAGCCAAAGATCTTTGATCACCTGCACCCGCATGGCTGCATTCAATTCCAGCGGGATCAATCCCCAAGCCCTTTTATGCTCCTTCAACCCGGTATACTGATTAAAATTCCAACCAGCTACAACTGAAAATTTCTCCTGTACTGTATATGCCAACTGGCCACCGATATGTAATACATTTATACGGGGTTCGTTGACCACCAAAAATGATTTAGCGCCCAATCCACTGGTTGTATCATTCACAAACAGGGGCTGGTTCGTGATCTTATTGAAGCCTGCTTTGGCACTATACGTAAAATGATCCCCTACTGAACCTTTCAGTCCAAGGAAGCGTTCCTCGATCCAGCTGTTCTTAAACGTTGTTGGCAACCATAACCAGGGGTTTTGCGAAGCCAGGTATTGATATGTTGTTTTGCGGATATAACCCGTCCAGCCAATATTCACAAAGAAACGCTGGTCTTCTGTTCCCACTTCTGCCAATACATTCGGGAACATTTTAAAGGTTTTGTTATCCCAGGAAGGACGGATACCAGCCTGCAGGTTCACCTTCGGTGTTTTGAATAAAACAGAAGGCGACACATAATAAATCGTATTATTAAAAGCTGTCTTATCTTTTGGAGACAGGCGTGTGAGGTCGAAAGTAAGCCCGAGGTTCACTGCAAAGGTTTTGCCGACTGATTTTTCCAGGGGCAGGTTCACTACTGTATTACTCTCATTATTCTTCAGGTTATCGGTAAATACATCAATTTTTACTTCGGGGGCATAGGTCAATCCAAATTCAGTCTTATTGATATTATGCATACCCACTCTTGCCGCAATGGTTTGGAAATTCTGCTTCAGGGAATCTTTCGTAAACGAAAGTGTTTGCGGCTCGTACCCATATTTATAGGTACGATCCTGTTTCATCCCGATGCTAGCATTCCACTCATGATTCCCGGCTGTTTTATAAAAACCGCTTAGCCTGACTTGTGTATTGGTAAAATCCTGGTATTCCCTTTTCCCTTGTGAAGAAACATGTTTTGCATAAATATTAGCCCCGGCTGTGGTTCCGTCGCCAAATGAAAAACCCGCCTGTATATACGGTGTACGCAAACTTCCAAAGCCGGCCTTGATATAACTGCTGTTATCCCATTTACCACCCGAGTCAATATTCAATGCCAGTGGCTTTAACGAACCCGGTGTAAATCCCAGTGCCAGGTTCTGGTTGGGTATCTCGTATTTCAATACAGGCTTTGTTGTATCAGCGGAAGGCGGTGTAGCGTTAAAATTGATCTTAGCCGCTTCCCGCAGCACCGGTTTAAAAGCGGAACGGATATCAACGGACTTCCCCTTGGTTGTATCTTTCTGAGCAAAGACAATACTACAGGAGAAAATTCCTAATCCCAGTAAAACGATCTTGTAGTGTGGCTGTTTCATCATCATGATTGTTGTTAGTTGTTCCAATGCTTAATTTCCTACTTTACTTGATTTACTTTCCTCATCAATTACTTTATTCAGTTTGGCCTGCGCCTCTCCCTTCAGTTCCGAATTGATAGTATTATCAACAATACTCTGGAAAGTGGCTTTGGCATTGAAATAATCTTTCTGCCTGAAATAAACATCACCTAATAACATATAGGCTTTGGTGACCCAGAAATCATAAGACCCCGATTTGTTGATCGTTTCAAAAGCTGCTTTCTCTGCATCCGCCAGTTTATTGACGGCTAACCAGCAGCTGGCGATCTCGTACCTGGCTTCGGCTGCCAGTGCTGCTTTATTCAATGTTACTACTGATTTGTAATTAGCAATAGCCAAATCATATTGTCCTCCCACCTGGTAAGATTTAGCAATAGCCATATTTGCTAACGCTTTATCATCCGTACTGCTTCCTTTCGCTGCTGTTAACTCTTTAGCATTATCAACAGCTTCTGTCCATTTTTGCTGCTGGTACTGGCAACGCAGCAAACCTCTCATTGCCTCCAGTTTATTTTCCTGGCTACCGGTGAGTTGTTTTAACTGGCCATAATATTTTTCTGCATTCGCATAATTTTTCAATTCAAAGAAGTTGATACGGGCCGCTTCCAGTGTTGCTTTCTCTGCATATTTATTCGGGGCATTAACAGCAACAGCTTCATAGCCGATCATTGCATTACTCCAGTCCTTTTTGCTATTATAGATTTCGCCGCGGTAAAAATTAGCATCCAGTGAGTAAACACCATCTGGGAAACGCTGCAGGTAAGCCCCAAATGCTGTCAATGCAGCATTGACATTACCAT
>CALRSN020000395.1:0-3503 GCA_943370865.1 Bordetella parapertussis | reverse complement strand
GAAAGCCCATAATTATAACCCGGGGAATAAGAACAACGTGATGCCGCTGGTCTCTTATGCAGGGATGACAGACGGGGACCTGAAAGCGATCTATGCGTACCTGCGGACAATAAAACCGGTGAGTAATAAAGTAGAAAAATATCCGCAGTAAACTAAGAGACTGAAGGTGTGAAAAGAAAGAAAGAGTAAAAGACACCGGTTGTTTCATCAACAACGGGCAATAAAAAAAATATGCAAAGGAGATAAAGAGAATTGTTTTTGTATCCCTCTTTATCTCCTTTACTCTTTTGTGCTCTTAGTATCCTCTTTGTCGAAATACACATCTTTAAACAGTAACATCTTCCAGAGTTTGCGTTCATTCTCTCTTGGGAAACCACAACGTTCTGCAAATTCATTCGTGTCCTTATACGTACCGAATATCTTATCCCACAAAGGCAGGTCGGAGAAATTGTATTTATGAACACCCAGCTGGTGATGAATGGAATGCAGTTCCGGTGTTTGCAGGATATATTTCATCCACCGTGGCGACCTGATATTCGAATGATAATAATACTCCCCGGTGGCGGCAAAGAAGTTGAGCCAGAAAGCCCCTTCCAGTGAAGAACCCAGTACCGGGTACATTAGCAACGCAATTAAAAACGAATCCGCCAGTATCTCCACCGGGTGTTTGTAAAAAGAAGTGAGGGTTTCAATTCTTGAGGGTGAATGATGCACCTGGTGAAAGATGACCCAGAAACCATTGGCATGCCTGATGCGGTGCCACCAGTAAAAAAAGAAAGTACTGATGAGCCAGCCGATAAAACCTTCGAGCAGGGGTTGTTGCAGGTTGGATAATTGGAACAGCGAAGAACCGCTGAGCCAGTTGAACCAAAGTTTGTTGGTGCCAAACGTGATACCGATCTGGAAAGCATTCACCAGCAGCACCCGGAAATACCAGCCCTTGCTGTTGGGCAGCTCCCGGCCGGGCACCACCCGTTCCCATACTAAAAAGATAATGGTTACAATAACGGTGCAGATCGTGGGCATCCATAAACTCATGGTGGTGACTTTAGTAAGGGCTAAAGTAACAGAAGAATTGGAACGGGAGAATACCGGGAGGAGGGTAGTTGATGAACCTGTTATTGCAGGATCTTATGCAATATAATTTTGATCGCCAGTGTGGAGTCGGGTGATACGTTTGGTGGATAGGATTTTCTTTTCACCAGTTCCGGCGGCGCAATTAATCTCCGTACTTCACCCACCTGCATTCCTCTTAAGCCTTCATCCACCCCGTCGGTTGCCTGGTGCCCGCCGATCAACACCTTGACAGGTGTGGTTGAGTTTTCATTGGAATACAGTACCGTTCCGTCGAGGTAGGAAGTGGTTTCAAAGATCAGTACTTCCTGTCCTTCTTTGGCTGTTGCCCCGCTACCTTTTTGCAGAATGGTATACCTGAGTCCGGAAGCAGTTGTTACATACCCGTCTGCTGCTAATTGAGTTGTTTTCTGTTGGTTGCTGCAGCCCAGGATCGTAATGGAAAATATTAAGGAGTAAAAAAGTTTCATGATAAATGTAAGTATTGTGTTTAATGAGAACGGCTGCATCGGCTTTGTGCCTGGTTTTTATACATTCATGTTATGTGGCGTTTTGTCGTCTCCACTCAATTTGTTCTTGAAATAATTTTTTGCCCCACATTATAAGTTTGTCTTGCAATTGTTGTTTAGGGGTGATTAAATCCTTAACTGTCACATTAAAAGGCTTGTCAGATTTTTGTGATTTTAAAAACTCAGCTTGTTCAAAATAGAGCGTTGCAATTTTGTTCCAATCTCCAATGCGAACTCCTGCACCAAGAGAAAGGCAATCCTTTATCTTAAGTTTCCCAATTAAAATTGTGTCCTTTGCCTTTCTCGCCATATTCTTTGTTGTAAACAAGGCTCTAAAAAAACCACGATGATATTGGTATTCTCCTCCTATGTCTAAGTAAAGTATGTTAGCATTTAGGATTTGTTTTTCTGTTGGTTTTTTGTCAAACAACAGGTCGGTTAGAACAATTGTGGTTTCTAAATAATTGGGATAGTCGTTGGTGTCAATAACAATTCCCGTTAGATATTTTACTTCGCCAACTTTTAACGCAATAGTATCTCCTTTCTTGTAGATTATTGGCCTCTCTACTATTTTTTTCCTTTTTAGTGGATTTGGTCTTGGTGTTTGAATTTTCTTGATGAAATCGGAAATTGCTTTAACTCTTTTTTCAAGAAGCCGTTTGTCGTCTGCCCAAAGTGTCAGCAACTTAAGTTTAGTGGCGGCATTTAATTTTTTGAAAGTATAATCTTCAACATCGCCGCACATCCATTGTCCATACGCAATACCTGTCCATATTTCTCCATAATATTCTGTGTCGCTTTGTGGCTTGTATTCCTTTTCAAGTTTAAGCCTAATTTCTTTTGGAGAAAGCCCCTTGTTATAAAGTTCTTTAAACTCTACCCAAATGTCAGCCGTTATGTCATTGTGAAGTATTCCTGTCCCCCAAGCTCCCATAGTTAGAATAATGTTTATTTAAAATGTCACTTAACACTTAAATATACACCACTACTAGCATAAATTCCCATTGGTTACCAACGCTCAACTATGCCGGCAGTTATTCAGTTATGTATAAGCGGAATGATTATGCCACCGCCTCTTCTTCCCGCTTCCACTCTTTATCCATATAAAAAGTACCAAAGGGAATAATGGAAGAAATAAAAACTTTAAAGCCCCAGGCAATGGATTTATTGTACTTGTCTTTTACCATATAGGCGGCAACGGCCAGTGCAACAAATAACACGCCGTGCAGGCTGCCGATAATGGTGACGGCTTTGGGCATATCGGCAAAATATTTCAGCGGCATAGCGATCAGTAATAAGACTAAGAAGGATATCCCTTCTGCAAAAGCAATCTTCCGGAACCAGCTGTATGTTTTCGTAGTATTCATTCTCTATTTTTCTTTTTGTCATGCCGACGCAGGAGGCATCTGTTTATAAATTACAGACCCCTCGTGCCTCGGGGTGACAGTATAACAGGCTATTGTTTAATAATTGATCACTTGTTCTTCGATAGTTGCAGGGATTTCCCTCCACTCGTATTGCTGGTTGCGCAATTGAGGTTCAAAACCAGCTTCCCGGATGGCATCCTGTATGGTTTTATAGGTGAAGCGATGCGGGGCACCTGCGGCACTCACCACATTCTCTTCGATCATGATAGAACCAAAATCATTGGCACCGGCATGTAAACAGATAGAAGCAGTTTGTTTACCTACAGTTAACCAGCTGGCCTGGATATTCTTTACATTGGGCAGCATGATACGGCTCAATGCGATCATCCGGATATATTCATCTGCCGTGGTGAGATTGTGTACGCCGCGGATCTTGGCTAATAAAGTGTCCACATCCTGAAAGGTCCAGGGAATAAAAGCAAGGAAACCTTTTGCCTCTTCCGGTTTACGGCTTTGCACTTCTCTTATTTTCACCAAATGCTCAAACCGTTCT
>CALRSN020000394.1:0-3504 GCA_943370865.1 Bordetella parapertussis | reverse complement strand
CGTAAAACTGATCGTTGGTAACGGGTTTACTATAATTGTATGCGTTGCTATATTATTAACGGTAGCACAACCGGCCGCAGATGTCACACTTAATGTTACTGTGTAGGTTCCGGCTGCGGTATAAGTATGTGACGGGTTTTGTTGCGTTGAGGTGGTAGCATCACCAAAATTCCAGTTCCATTGTGTCACCGTACTTCCTGGTGCAGCACTCTGGTCGGTAAAGCTGGCGACAGCACCCAGGCAAATTTCTGCCGCATTGGTAAACGCAGCTTGTGGCTCGGCATAAACACTGGTTAATGTCTGCACTTTTGTATCCACGCAACCATTATTAGAAGTTGTTACCAATGTAACGGTAAATGGCCCGGGGCCTGTATACGTATGCGAAGGGTTTTGTATAGCTGCTGTTCCGGCATCACCAAAGTTCCAGGCCCATGAACTGATCGTTCCGCCAGCAATGGTGGTCAGGTCGTTGAACTGGGCAAGACCGGAAGGCATACACACATTCGGCAACGAGAAATTAGCCACCGGGTTAGCATTAATCACCACCTGGTCGGTAAAAGCGATACTGACACAACCGGTACTGCTTTCTGCAATTAAGCTGACGGTATAAGTTCCGGGTGCAGCATAGGTATGTGTTTGATTCGGACTTGAAGGCGCATTCACTACAACAGGAGGCGTGGCATCACCGAAATTCCAGGTCCATTTCACCACGGTGGTGCTGCCCACAACGGTGGACTGATCAGTAAAGCTGATTACTTTACCGGCGCAGAAAGGTCCTGTTTTGGTAAAACTGGCAGTAGGTAAATTACCAACTGTTACGACATGCGATGCTGTATCAGATATACAACCCACATCGGTCCTGATCGCATATTTTACGGTATAAGATCCCCCTGCCGTATACGTATGACTTGGATTATTGATAGTAGCCGTTGATGCATCACCAAAATTCCAGAACCAGTTGGTAACAGGACGGCCATTACCATTGTTAATACTCGTAAATTGAACCGGTGTATTGGCACAGCCAACATTGGAAAAACTGAAATCAGCAGTCGGCGGGTCAAACACCTGGATATCAAAATCGATTTCCTGGATACCGCCGCAACCATCGGGAGTTGGGTTGGATGCCACCACCCTGATAGGGTAAGTTCCGGCTGTTGGGATTGTGTATTGAGTCGGTAATGTATACGTGTAAAGATTCCTTCCGTTAACAACAGATGTAGATGTTGGTACAGGTGTGTTTATTATTACATCTGTAAATAGGCCACTGAACTGCCATTCTATACTTGTTGGCTGGTATGGAAAAGTCATTGATAAATCGAACGGTGTGTTCTTGCAGGTGGCCGGGAAATTCACGGTGGCATATTGATTGGCCAGCGAGATAAACTGGTAGATATCTTTGATATTAGTACCCGCATTATATCCATAGGACTCTGCATTGCCAAAGCCATAAGCAATAGCATTAAATCCTGAGTCGGAAAGAATGGTATGCTGACCGGCTCCAACAGCCTGGGTCAGGTAAGAATATCCGGGGTCCTGGTGAAGTATAAAGGATGAAGCCGGGACAGGTGCTCCATCTAGACGAAAAGAACTGATCGCTGTACCAGTATTAGGAATGATTACACTGATGTAGTGTTCCTGGATTGAAAAGTTACCAGTTGCATTCCATAACACTTTATTGATGTTTTGCTCCACGGGGCTCAGGTATATTACCTCAGGATCTCCCGGCCCCGGGTTATTACAACCAGTGCCATTTTGGGATGTGATATACTGGGCTACTGTTATTGGAATATCGGCTTCAATAGTCATCGGCCGGTCTGTTCTCGGGATCTCGTAATAAAAATTGTTTTGCAGAGGTACGGCGATTGGCCCTCCGTTAACCGTAACAACAGTTGCAGGATTGGAAACACATATTCTGAAGATATTGTTAGCCATATTGACACCTGTCGGGGATGTCAGGTATTTTTTACCCCATGCCGTCCTGGGCACTGCTTGTACCATATAATTATCAGAAGAGTTACCTGTTAGGGCTCCGTTACAACTGATATTGATCCGGCCACTGCCAGAAAAAACACCAATTCTTTTACAACCGGACCCGGTATTAATACTCTTGATAATTGAACCAGTAAGGTCTGAACCACTATTGCCAGTGGTCTGACCCATGACATTGAAAACCTGGCCCTGAGTCAATGTTACCGTAAATGGGACACCAACCGGGTAATTATTAATAGTAGGTGCAGTTGGTGTTATTTCCACAGTAGTAGTTCCGGGATCTGCTGCCACCACATAAAACCAGCAATTAGCATTTGCTGTATTAGAATTGTTTGTATAATTAATTGAATAATATTCCTTTCCCAAAGTGGGTGTTGGATATAAAATAGTGGCACCGGAAACACTTGCATTATAAATATGTGCATAAGCTACTATTGGCTTATCACTTGTTATATGTATACCCTTGTTTTCGCCAGTTGCTACCGGAGATGCCCCGGTAAGTCTTGCATCCTGTGCTCCTGCCTTCGGAATTGGATTAGAAGTCAAAACTGTATTAGCCGCTACAAAGGAGTTCTGAGTATAACCAAGGCCAGGGATTGATACAGTAACATTTGAAGCCTGGTCAGCTGCAAAGTAAAGCACCATGTCCTGCGAGTTGCCCGGGTTCATAATAGTATGATAACCGTATGCGACCCAAAAATCCTTTCCTTTATTAGAAAAATCCTGTGCAGAACAGAAATTGCCTGCCAGTACAGTAAGTACAAGCGTACTTAAGAGGTATAATTTTCTCATTGTAATTAGTCCAGTAGTGTCCAGTGATACGAATAAAAAGTCCAGTCCGAAACGAAGAAACCAAATTAATAAAAACAAACCGAAGTAAGAAGCCTTTGGGGAGAATAAGGATAAATGTGTTGGCTAACCCGGCAGGGCCGGTTTTAAGACTGACTGGCTGCCAGCTTCTCTACCCCTGTTCCTGGTTCAACCTACAGCTTAGTTTTTCAGCAATTTCCCCCTTTCTATAATCAATCTGTACTAATACCGGGAATTCGGTAAAACCCATTTCCGGCCTCGGATTACTAATTTTCCATACTTGTTTATTTATAGAAAATAAAAAAGCAGATTATTCTAATTATAATATGATAATCATATACTTAATCAATAATATCTAATACTGTTTAAGTATAACCCTGTTCTCTCAATTATAAAGTCCAATATAACCATATATTTGAAAATATAAAATCATACAAACTATATATAAATTTGATTAACAATACTATAATATAAATTATACCTGCTTATATTCTTAAGATGCATATCTTCCTTGTAAAATAAAGGAATACTAATCAAATTAGATAAATAAAATATTTAATACCCGGCCACTACTTCTCAAACGACCCCCGAAAAAGGTAAAGATGTTAGCAAAGAAATTGGTGGGGAATCTTCTTCCCTGTTAGATGCTAAAGTAGTTGGGGGAAATAGGGCTAATGGAGTTGGGGGTGTGGAAAATTTCCAAAA
>CALRSN020000393.1:0-3544 GCA_943370865.1 Bordetella parapertussis | reverse complement strand
GCCATCACTGGCTCTGGCCGTGTGGCGCATGGTATTTTGGAGATCATGAACCTCATGGGAATCCATGAAGTGGAACCGGATGACTACCTGAAACGCCGCTTTTCATACCCGGTTTACACCCAGTTAAAGGGTGCTGACCTGTACCGGAATAAGACAACCGGAGGTTACAATCGCCTGGAATTTCATGATCACCCGGAACTGTATGAATGTACCTTCCTGCCCTACATTGCCCAGACCGACATATTGATGAATGGAGTGTATTGGGATAAAACGGTACCCCGGTTGTTTGAAAAAGCAGATGCTCTTTCGGATAATTTTATCATCCAGACCATTTCTGACATAACCGATGATGCGAACGGTTCGGTACCCATTAACCTGGGAGATCAGACCATTGAAGATCCGATCTACGGGGTTGACAAGAAAACACTGGAAAAAACAGCTCCCTACTTAGAAACTTCGATTGATATAATGGCTGTTGGCAATCTTCCTAATGAATTGCCAAGAGATGCATCCCGTTATTTTGGAGAACAGCTTATTAAGCATGTGCTGGAAGACCTGGTAGGAAACGGATCTGCAATTATTGACCGGGCGACTATGGCAAAGGATGGCGACCTTACTTCTCACTATGAGTACCTCAGGGACTATGTATCCGGAAACTAAGAGCATAAAAGCAGTTCCGGAGAACTGCTTTTATGTAAAAATGATTCAGGGTAGGTTAATGATTCCCAGGTCCGTATTTGACTGAGTACTCACCCTGATGTCGCTGATGACGATTGATCTTTCTTTATCATTAGTTTGTGTTTCACCAATAAGGCGGTAAGTGATTTTCATATTGTAAATCCCCGCTGGCAATTCCCCGGCTTTTAAATCTCCTTTTTGTTCAGCCGTTCCGCTGGCAATGATAGTCCGGTCGTAATAGATAATGAAAGTGGCGGATGCAGGCACCGGAAAAAGTTTGCCACTGACAGAGCCTGTAAACGGAGCAGGTCCCCGGTCAGTATTATCCCCGGTAAGGGTTGTCTGGTTATTGAGGGATTTTTCTGCAACCGTTTTATCTTTTGAGCAACTGGTAAATGAGGTTACTGCAAAGATCAAAGCAAGCAGGCAGGTTAATACTGTGTTTTTCATGACTACATTTTTTTAGATGAAGAAATAAGATGAAAGGCAGGTAATCAACTGCTGATCCGGAATGGCAGTGATAGCCGCTTACGTAAAGTGGTAAATGCAGTGTGCAGGCGTGTAACCTTACTTCTGTTAATGATACATGAAAGGAATATTACAGGGACAGGTAGTAGTCTATAAGAAGGCCGGTAAATTCAGGTGTGTATTCCTGTCGTTCATTTTTTATACTTATTTCACGGGCGGGTTGTTCTTTAACGGGATTGCTTTGATGAGTGCCCGCCAGCATAACCCGGAAATAATCATGTTTTGTAGTCTGCCGCACCAATGTCTTTTCGGCGATCTGCAGGGAGTGTTTATTAAAAAGGGCGGGCAATTCTTCCTGTCTTTTATAAGGGAGCAGCAGGTAGAAAATTCCTGCCTCCGCCAATGATTTTTTTATAATTCCAAGTAATCCATCAAGAGTTAATGCACTGCTGTGATGTGCCAAATTCTTGCTGGAATCATGCGATTTTAATTCGTCTTCATAAAATGGTGGATTACTGATTATCAGGTCGTAATTCTTGTTTGTTGAATATAATTTAGCATCAGTATACATGACGCTGACCTGTTCTTTCCACGGAGAAATATTTACATTTTCAGCCGCTTGGGAAGCTGCTTCTTTGTCAATCTCTTTCGCCTCTATTTCAACGGTTGGATTTTTCTGTGCCAACATCAGGCTGAGCAAACCGGTTCCGGTTCCAATATCCAGCACTTTTAAGCCAGCCTCCCGGTGCTGTACTTTATCCGCCATCCAGGCACCAAACAGGCAACCATCTGTTGTTACTTTCATGGCGCAACGTCCCTGGTGAACGATGAATTGTTTAAAACGGAAGTACGTATTTGACAAGGGTTTGGCTTTTTGTAAAAGTAACCAGAAACCAGTGATAACTAACTGAGTTTACCAATTCGCCCTGGCCGATGCACTTACGGAGAGGTCTGCAAACTGACCGGCCTTGTATTTATAAAAGCCGGTGATGGCGATCATGGCGGCATTGTCGGTGCAATACTGAAAAGCCGGAATGAAAGTATTCCAGTGGTAGTTCTCACCCATTGCAGTGAATGCCTGCCGCAGTCCGCTGTTGGCTGATACCCCTCCGGCCAGGCAGATGTCTTTGATACCTGTTTCGACTGCTGCCTTTTTTACCTTGTTGAGAAGTATGGTCACAATGCGGTGCTGAATGGAAGCGCAGATATCAGCCAGGTTGTTTTGAATGAAGTCCTGTTTCTCTTCTTCAGTTACATTGAACTCTTCTTTATACAAATTGCTTTTACCGGCATTTTGCAGAAAATAAAGGATCGAGGTTTTCAGCCCGCTGAAACTAAAATTCAGCCCGGGTATCTGTGGTTCAGGAAATTTGAACCGGTTGGGGTCACCTTCTTTGGCATATTTATCGATCAGCGGTCCACCCGGGTAGGGAAGGCCCAGTATCTTGGCTGATTTGTCAAAGGCTTCCCCGGCTGCATCATCAATTGTTTCACCGATCACTTTCATCCGGGTGGGGGATTCGCATAAAACAATTTGTGTATGACCACCGCTCACGGTTAAGCAGAGAAAAGGGAAATTGGGTTTGGGATCATCAATCAGGTTGGCCAGCACATGGGCCTGCATATGATGCACGGCGATGAGCGGCTTGTCAAGGGATAATGCCAGTGATTTTGCAAATTGTCCGCCAACGAGTAAAGAACCAATCAAACCCGGTGATTGTGTAAAAGCGATCGCATCTACAGCCGAAAGTTGTGTATTAGCTGTTTTCAAAGCAGTATCCACTACCGGAACGATATGCTGCATATGTGCCCTGGATGCCAGTTCGGGTACCACACCACCGTATTGCTCATGCACAGCCTGGTTGGCAATGAAATTGGAAAGGATTGTACCATCCACACAAACAGAAGCGGAGGTTTCATCGCAACTTGATTCTATAGCCAGGATTGTGGTTGACACATTAATAAGTTAACAGGTTAATAAGCTATTGCAAAAATAACAGCTAACGGGATTAACTAATAAACTGATTAACTTATTTACTTCGGATAGCCACCACCGGGTCCATCTTTGCGGCCTGCAGTGCAGGGATAAAACCAGCGAGTATACCCACAAAAATGCAAATGCCAATCGCCAGCACCATATAACTGGTAGAGATATAAACGGGGAAGTTCAACGCCTGGGTAAGTATAACGGTTAGCAGGAATACCAATGTAAGACCGATCAATCCACCAATGATGCAGAGAAAAGCTGATTCTAATAAGAACTCAGTGAGTATCACCCTGCTCTTGGCGCCGATAGCTTTTTTTAAACCGATTTGACCGGTACGTTCCCGGACGGATACGAACATGATATTGGCCACACCAAACATGCCGACGATTAAGGATAAAGCGGCAATGGCCC
>CALRSN020000392.1:0-3545 GCA_943370865.1 Bordetella parapertussis | reverse complement strand
CTACCAGGTCGAGGCCGAAACTTAGCAAGGCAATCAGTATAGTAGAGGTTGCTAAGGACCAGCTGAGTTCTCCAAAGATCTCTTTAGAAAGATAGCGGGACGTAAGGTAGAAAATAGCAAGGTTGAGGGCATGATTCAACAGCACCTGGGCGGAGCTGGCAGAAAGGTCTCTGATCATTTTTCCCTGCATATCCTTCCATATCGGTATTTTCAATTAACGGGTTGCTAATGAGTGTAGTTAGAAGGTAATATATTTGCAGGGGCAGCCCCGCAACCTATCCCGGAAGAGTTCATGATTATCTTGCGTCTGTCCTCATAAGTATGAAACATTATGTCGTTACCGGGGGAGCCGGTTTTATTGGTAATAATCTCATCAGGACCCTGTTGCAAAATGACCCTGCAACAAGGATTACCTGTATTGACGATTTTGATCCTTTTTATTCTCCTGATATCAAGAAACTGAATATCCGTGACCTGAAGGAGAATCCGGGTTTCAGGCTGATCAGTAACGACCTGGCCAAGACGTCTGGTACAGAATTGTGCGACCTGGTCAGTGGCCCTGTTGATGCGATTATCCACCTGGCAGCAAAGGCAGGGGTGAGGCCCAGCATTCAAAACCCACTGGCTTACCAGCAGGCTAATGTGATCGGCTTGCAGAATATGCTCGATTTTGCCAAAGGAAAAAATATCAAGCAGTTCGTGTTTGCGTCCAGCAGCAGTGTGTATGGAGTAAACGATCATTTCCCCTGGAAAGAAAATGAACAGCTGATGCCCATCAGTCCCTATGCCAGTTCAAAACTATCGGGAGAGATGTTGGGACATGTGTACAGTAAATTATTTGGTATACGGTTTTTAGCCCTGCGGTTTTTTACCGTGTATGGCCCCGGGCAGCGTCCTGACCTGGCCATTCATAAGTTCACCAAAGCCATTTTAAAAGGCCAACCCATTACTATGTATGGTGATGGCAGCACCAGCCGGGATTATACATTTGTCAATGATACGGTGCAGGGAATTATTGGGGCGATCAGTTACACCAAATCTGATTTTGAGATCATCAACCTGGGCAATAATTATACAATCACTTTAAAACAACTCATTGCAGCGATTGAGGAATTAACAGAAAAAAAAGCAGTTATCGAACAACTACCCGACCAGCCGGGAGATGTACCCAAGACATTTGCAGATATTTCAAAAGCAAAGGAACTGCTGGCATATAATCCGCAAACGCAGTTACAAGAAGGGTTAAAAAAATTCTACGAATGGTTTAGACTGCATGAAGCATTATTGCTGCAAGGATCATAGCACAACGTCAGTATTGTGTTTGATCTCTCTTTTCCCATTGAACACACGTCTTACATTGTATGTTTTCTTATTCTGCGATTCGTAATAAGTTCTTACATTGATATCCGCTACAATACCAATAGTAATGAGTTGAATGCCGCCTAATAAAAAGATCAATCCTAATATCAATAATGGCTTTCCCCAGATATCCTGTCCCATGATCTTTAAGATCAGCAGGTACAAATTGATCAGCGCCCCGATACCAAAGCTGATAAATCCCATCGTACCAAATAAGTGCATTGGCTTTTGCATGTATTTACGCATAAAGACCATCAGTACCAGGTCACTCATTACTTTAAAGGTCCGGTTAATACCGTATTTACTTTTTCCATGGATACGGGCATGGTGTTTTACATCCACCTGGGTAATTTTTGCTCCCTGTAGTTTCGCAAGCACAGGTATGAAGCGATGCAGTTCGCCATATAATCCCAGTTCTTCGGCGATCTCTCTTTTAAAAACTTTCAGGGTGCAGCCATAGTCCTTGATATAAACTCCCGTCATGCGACGGATGAGTGCATTGGCGATCTTGCTGGGTATCTTGCGGAGGATAAAGCCATCTTTACGGTTCTTGCGGTTACCTGCCACCACATCCCAGTCTTCTTTGATCAGCAATTCAAGCATCGCAGGAATATCTGTCGGATCATTTTGAAGATCACCATCCAGCAATGCCACATATTTGCCACGGGAATGATCAATACCCGCCATCATTGCCGTACTCTGGCCATAATTCTTCCGAAGCTCAACCAATACGGTTCTGTCATCGGCATGTTCCAATATCTGTTGCTTGGTCTTGTCGGAAGATCCATCGTCCACCAGCACCACTTCATAGTCAATTCCCGGAAGGGCCGTACGTACTGCTTCCAGCAAGGGTTTGATGTTTTCCTCTTCATTCATTACTGTAATGACAACTGATAATTCCCGCATGGTTGTAAAATATTCCCGCAAAGGTACAGTTTATAAAGAAAGAAGGGTTTGCCGGCAGGCAAACCCTCTTACACACAAAACACAACTCGTTTTAACCAACTACCCCGGCCAATTCAAGGCTCTTTTTTTTGAGTTTGCGTATTTCCACATCCTCGATCACCGGGTCGGGTGTTAGTACCAGGGAAGTATTGTTTTCCTTCCACCAGGTACCGGTTTTCAGTTCTTCAAAGGCGATGACACCGACCAGGTATTTCCGTTCTTCCTGGGCATGCCATTCTTCGATCCATTCAAATTTCTCTTTGGGGATCAATGCAAGATTATCAAAGCTTACATAGACCCGCAGGAAAATATCATTACTTAATGCATGCGGGGTATGATGGTATAATTTTTTATACTCATAGCGGTAATGATACCGCAGAGCCGCAATATCACTTAATACGGCCGAGGCAGTAGGGAAGCTGCCGGCACCTTTACCATAAAAAAACTGCTTATCAGCAAAACCGCTTTCGATTACCACACCATTGTACTCGTTTTTTACAAAAGCCAGGTGTTCATCATGATTTACAAACTGGGGCAATACAAAGGCAGCGACTTTCCCGTTCTGTAATTTTTTTGCCTGTGCCACTAATTTGATCTGCTGGTTTTTTGACCTGGCTACTGCTGCATCCCCTGCCTGGATATTTTGTATTCCATTGAAAAGGATATTTTCCGGTCTTTCTACAATACCATAGGCATGATTGAGTAACAGCGTCCATTTATTCACGGCATCAAACCCTTCCACATCCAGTTTGGGATTGCTTTCAGCAAAGCCTAATTGTTGAGCCAGCAATAATGCTTCTTTGAAATCCAATCCTTCCTCGAACATTTTGGTTAAAATGAAATTGGTGGAACCGTTCACGATGGCCCGGATGGAATGCAGCAAATCGTTATCATAATATTCTTCGAGGTTCCGGATCACCGGGATGGAAGCACAGGCCGATGCCTCGTATAATAAGGAACGTTCAGTTTCTTTTTGCAGTGCCAGTAATTCCGGTAAATGCTCGGCCAGCATTTTTTTACTTGCACTTACCACTTCTTTACCGTTTTTTAATGCTGTAACAACAATTTCAAAAGCTGCATCGGCGTCGTCAATCACTTCCACGATCACATTGATGTCCCGGTCATTCAGGATATCGTTTTTATCGGTGGTAAATAAAGAAGCCGGGGCATTTCTTCTTTTGCCGGGATTTTTGATACAAACTTTTTTGATACTTGCTTTCAGGGAGGGTGTTTGTTGTAAT
>CALRSN020000391.1:0-3548 GCA_943370865.1 Bordetella parapertussis | reverse complement strand
ACCCCAAGACGAAGAAAAAAGGTGGTCTTCAACTGGTCGAACGAAAAAGCGAAAAAGATATAGATCAGGGCAAAACTTCCCCAACCTATCGCCTGGAACAACCAATATCTTCCATTTCCGTATCTCATAACAGCAAATCTAACCATTCCGGTCACCCCGAATAGCCTCTAAATATACCAGTGGGGAATTGGTTTTACAAATGGGAGGCTGAAGTCACCCGTTTGTTGCCAAAAACATTGACCGAACTCAACCTCCTGCCGTTTAAATTGTTAGACATTCTTTACCAAAAGGCTCAGCCGAAAATACTACTTTTACAACGTTAAACTTGATGCATGGAAATCACACCCGGTCCTTTGCTAAAAACCATTGATTCGCCCGCCGACCTGAAGAAACTTCCCCGTGAAAAACTTCACCAGGTTTGTAATGAATTAAGGCAATACATCATTGACGTTGTCAGTGTTCATGGCGGGCATTTCGGCGCCAGTCTTGGAGTAGTAGAACTCACGACTGCCCTCCATTACGTTTACAATACCCCTTATGACCAGTTGGTCTGGGATGTGGGCCACCAGGCTTACGGGCACAAAATCCTGACCGGCCGCCGGGATAACTTTCCTACCAACAGAAAATACAATGGCATCAGCGGCTTTCCCAAAAGAAGCGAAAGTGAATATGATACATTTGGTGTGGGACACTCTTCCACTTCTATCTCTGCAGCCCTGGGAATGGCCATGGCTGCTAAATACAAAGGTGAAAAAGACAGAAAGGTAGTGGCAGTAATCGGCGATGGGGCTATGACGGCAGGCCTGGCTTTTGAAGGAATGAACCATGCCGGCGTGGCGGATTCGGATATGCTGATCATTCTGAATGATAACTGCATGGGCATTGACCCGAATGTGGGGGCCCTCAAAGAATACTTAACGGATATCACCACATCACCGACTTATAATAAAGTAAAAGATGATGTTTGGAAGCTGATGGGTAAATTACCTGTCGGTAAACACTTCAGCCGGGCTATGGCCCATAAGCTGGCCGAAGGGATGAAAGGGATGGTGAGCAGCAGTGCAAACCTGTTTGAAGCATTAAAGCTGCGTTACTTTGGGCCGATTGACGGGCATAATGTGGCAAAACTGGTTGACACGTTAAAAGATCTCCGTGAAATTCCAGGCCCCAAGATCCTGCATATCATCACAACGAAAGGCAAAGGATATGCGCTGGCGGAAAAAGATCAGACCAAGTGGCATGCTCCCGGTTTGTTTGATAAAGTGACCGGCGAAATTCAGAAGAAACAATACGACCTGCCTCAACCTCCGAAATACCAGGATGTATTTGGCTATACGATGATCGAACTGGCCGAGCAAAATGACAAGGTATTTGGTATTACCCCTGCCATGCCTTCAGGTTCTTCTTTAAAATTCATGATGGAGAAAATGCCGCACCGGGCTTTTGATGTGGGTATTGCCGAACAACATGCAGTAACCGTTAGTGCCGGTATGGCCACACAGGGAATGAAGGTGTTCTGTAACATCTACTCTTCTTTCATGCAAAGGGCTTATGACCAGGTGGTGCATGATGCAGCGATACAAAAACTGCCGGTTATCTTTTGCCTGGACCGTGCCGGCCTGGTTGGCGATGACGGACCCACCCACCATGGTTGTTATGATATTGCTTATTTCCGTTGTATTCCTAATATGATCATCAGCGCCCCAATGAATGAAAGTGAGCTGCGTAACCTGATGTTCACGGCTCAATTAGAATCCACCAAACTTCCTTTTGTGATCCGTTACCCGAGAGGCGAAGGGGTGATGCCGGAATGGAAAACGGATATGAAAGAGATCACTATCGGTACCGGAAGAAAATTGAAAGAAGGGAAAGATATTGCCATTCTTTCTATAGGTCATCCCGGCAATTTTGCAGCAGCAGCTATCCGTGAATTAAGAAATGACGGGGTGAATCCCGGTCATTATGATATGCGTTTTGTAAAGCCGCTTGATGAAGTGTTATTGCATGAAGCCTGCCAGCAATATCCTAAACTGATCACCGTGGAGGACGGTACGGTGGAAGGTGGTTTCGGCAGTGCGATCTTGGAATTCATGGCCAAACATGGCTACAAGAACGACATAAG
Organism: Bordetella parapertussis; assembly: GCA_943370865.1. Lineage (GTDB taxonomy): Bacteria > Bacteroidota > Bacteroidia > Chitinophagales > Chitinophagaceae > CADEDV01. The sequence continues at coordinate 1,426 of CALRSN020000391.1, read as the reverse complement.
AATCCTGGGTATTCCAGACAGGCTGGTGGAGCATGGCACCCCTAAAGAGCTGCACCGTGAATGTGGTTATGATGCACCGGCTATTGCCGAAGCGGTGAGGGATATGATGAAAGTAAATGTCAGTGTCAGTCAATCTATTCTCCACTAAATAGCAGAAAGAAAAACTTAATGCCCTATGGGATTTTAAGTTTTTCTTTAGATGCGATATGGAATCTTTACCGTTAGGTGTCTTACCAACTGCAAGCGGTATGAAGAAATTATTCATCACTTCCACTATTATCCTCTCACTTGGGTTAATTGCCTATGCCTGGTTATCGGGTTCAGGCACATTGAAAAGAATAGCGGCCAAAAACCCTGTTACTGTTGATAACGAAAAAGGGATCAGCAAAACCACTCTTGAAAAATTAAGGACCAAAGCCACCCTTGCAAAATCATTTACCGAACAGAATAATTACAACGGGCAGATATGTTTCCTGGTGGATATGAGTCTGCCTTCTTCCCAAAATCGTTTTTTTGTTTACAACCTGAAAAGGGACACCCTGCAAAACAGCGGCTTGGTCACACATGGCCGCTGTAATGAGAACTGGCTGGAAGGGAGAAAGTACGGAAACACGGTTGGCTGTGGTTGTACTTCATTAGGGAAATATAAGATCGGGTATTCTTATACTGGCCGTTTTGGTCTTGCATTCAAATTGTATGGATTAGATAAAACAAATGATAAAGCTTTTGAACGATACGTAGTGCTACACGGGCATGAATGTGTTCCGGAAACGGAAACAAATGAAGATATCTGCCAGAGTGATGGCTGTCCCACTGTAGCCCCGGGATATTTATTGCAATTAAAACCGATCATCAACGCTTCCAAAAAACCTGTCCTGCTCTGGATATTTGAGTAAAGCCATGAAAACAAAAAATGCCACCCTGCTAATCCGGGGTGGCATTTGCTATTTAAGTAAGCAGTTTATGCCAGGCTGGCTTCCATGGTAATATTTGTATTCAGCAATTTGCTGATCGGGCAGTTGGCTTTTGCATCAGCTGCACATTCTGCAAATTTTGCAGCATCAATACCGGGAACAGATGCAGTTACTTCCAGGTGGCTTTCGGTAATAGCCCCGCTATCCAAAGTGATAGTACATTTTGTATCAATATTATCAGCCGTAAAACCTGCCGCATTTAATACAAAACTAAGTTTCATGGTAAAACAGCCTGCATGTGCAGCGGCAATCAGCTCTTCCGGGTTGGTACCAATGCCCTCTTCAAAACGGCTTTTATACGAATACCGTGTATCCGTTAAGACTCCAGATTGCGTAGTATTAGTACCTGTACCTTCTTTGCCGGTGCCTTTCCAGTTTGCTGTAGCGTAACGTTTCATAATTAAAGTATTTTAGTTGTGTTTATTGAGGTTGATTTTCTTCTTCTAATTCGG
>CALRSN020000390.1:0-3551 GCA_943370865.1 Bordetella parapertussis | reverse complement strand
CTTGACCTTGTAAGAAGTATAGATAAACTCATGTACGCTGCGAAAGCAACCATTAATTAAACCACCCAACCTTAACCTTGTATGTATTTAGAAACCTACCCTCTTGCAGTTAATGCAGAACAACACTGGATCAATTTTGATCACCTGGCTTATGAAAGCAGAAGGAAGAGCAGCCTGACATTTCTATATGTAGGCAGCTACAATGAATCCTTACAGTATTTTTCCAGCTTTTTTATTTCCGGGATCTTTGCTGATGATCTGACCAAAGCCAAACTGGTCATTGATCAGTTATTATCGAACAAGGATAAGCTTCCCGATACTATCGTAATTGATATTCCTTTTAATAAATTCTCATTTGAATCTTTCAGCGCTTACCTGGCAGAAAAAAATCTTTCCGGCAAAATTTCACTGATTTACAATGAAAAACAGTTGGACAGTGAAAAAATTACGCTGATACGGAAACTTGGGATGGTGGATGATATTACAGATGTAAGTTCCTGGGAGATCAATTTTTCCAGGAAAGTTGCATTCCTGAAGAAATTCAAAAACCACCCGCCTGCTTTGCACCTCGCTCATAAAACCTCATTGGTTTATGATGGAGCAACAAATAAGAAACTGCCTTTACCGAAAAGGTTGTTTGATATTTTTATCGCATCGTTACTAATTATTGCATTATTGCCTGTTTTCCTTCTCATCGCATTGGCTATAAGAATTGAGTCTAAGGGGCCGGTAATTTTTACTTCATCGAGGGCAGGCCGTGGCTTTAAAGTGTTTAAGTTTTTCAAGTTTCGCACCATGGAGGTCAATGCTGACCAGAAAATAGAAGCGGTTGCACACCTGAACCAGTACGGCAAAAGTGAGAAAGGCGCCAAATTTTTGAAGATATGTAATGACCCAAGGGTTACTAAAGTTGGGAAATTCCTCCGCAAGACAAGCCTAGATGAATTACCCCAGCTTTTTAATGTATTGAAAGGCGATATGTCTTTGGTGGGCAACAGACCATTACCTATCTACGAGGCAACTACATTAACGACCAATGAATTTGCTGAACGCTTTATGGCGCCAGCCGGTATCACTGGTTTGTGGCAGATCAAGAAGAGGGGAAGAGCTGAAATGTCTGCGGAAGAAAGAATAAACCTGGATATACAATATGCCCGGAAGTACAGCTTATTGATGGATATGTCAATAATCATACAAACGCCTTTTGCTCTTTTCCAAAAATGTAATGTGTAACTACTGATTGGAAAAAGCGAAAACCCTTAACCCCGTACCTGATAAAAGAATTTATAATGAAGACTGGAGAATATCCAATGATATCAATTATTACCTTAAACTGGAATACCACAGCTGTGACCGGCGATTTTCTTCGCTCGGTTATAGAGCACTGTTCTTATCCTTCATATGAGGTAATCGTTGTTGATAATGCTTCAAAGGAAGATCCTACCACAGCCCTGAAAGCAATCCTGCCAACTGTAAACGTAATTCGTAACCAGGAGAATCTAGGTTTTTCAGGGGGTAATAATGTAGGCATTCGTGCAGCGAAAGGGGATTATTTATTTATTGTAAATAACGATACGGAAATTACCCCCGGCCTGCTTGAAGAGCTGGTTTCGGTGTTTAAGAGCCACCCTGACGCAGGAATAGTAAGTCCGAAATTCCATTATTTCTTTAATAAAGGGACAATTGAATATGCCGGGTATAATAAAGTAAATGTATTTACCGGCCGGAATGGAATGATCGGTTGCGGTGAGAAAGATGTAAGGCAATATGATAAGTTAAAGCCAACCCATTATGCTCATGGTGGGGCTATGATGTTGTCAAGAAAAGTAATTGAAGAGGCAGGGTTAATGCCCGAGATCTTCTTTTTGTATTATGAAGAGCTGGATTGGTCAGAGCAAATTAAAAGAAAAGGGTACAAAATATATTACCAGCCGAAGGCATTGATCTATCATAAAGAGTCAATGACCACCGGCAAATCGAGCCCGTTAAAAACATATTATTTAACCCGGAACAGGATACTGTTTATGCAAAGGAATATGCCGTTGCTGAACTATACCATATTCCTGGGTTATTTCATTTTGTTTACTATTCCAAAGAATACCATAGTATTCTTTTTGAAGGGACAGCAACAGCACCTGAAATCTTTTTGGAAAGGAATTAAGTGGCATTTGAAAGGCGATGAAAAGAGGAAAAGTGCTGAAAAAATGAGTTACAGGCAAAATACCCTGCGGGCAGCATAAGCAGGCAGGAATGATGAAAAATAGATTTTAAAAAGAATTTTTAATAACAGATATAAGGAAATGAATTTACCCATTATCTCAAGCCTTCAAATTATGAAAGTTTTTAAGAGTGTTCTTCTTGCCATGGTAGTTGCAGTTGCTGTTTTTATACAGGACGGTAATGCCCAGAGTGTAATCGATCCATCCGATCCGGTTATCACCTATAATCCATCTGCCCCGCCGGCAACACCTGCCAACGGAACCATTGCAAAATGGATAAGAACAAAGCGGTTATCCTGGAACACCGATTCCTGGAAAGCCTATTACCTGAGCGGGGTTCCCTTCAGGATCAAGTTCCCTGCTACGTATAACCACACAGCAAATGATGGCAAGAGATATCCTGCCGTTCTTTTCCTGCATGGTATTGGCGAAAGGGGAACTATCTACGATAACGAATGGTCTATGGCCAATGGCGGAGTAGCGTTTAATAATGCTACCAATAATGGAAATTTCGATGGCTTTATCATTATCCCCCAAAGTGCCGGTGGTTGGGGAACTAACCATTTTGGTATAATAAGACAGTTATTAGATTATATGATCACTAATAACAAACTCGATCCTTTTGCGACCAGTGTTAACGGGCTTTCTGCCGGAGGTGGTGCCTGTTGGGAAATGATGATCAATTACCCAACTTATATCGCTACCTGCTTACCAATGTCCGGTGTATCACTGGCACATGGAAGTACTGCTAATATTCAGAAATATAAGTACACACCTATATGGCATTTCCAGGGGGGTAAGGATAGCAACCCTGATCCAAATACGACCAACGAAGTTGCTACTGCGATTGCAGCACTGGGCGGACAGTTTAAAAATTCACTTTATCCTAATCTTGGCCACGGAACATGGAATACGGCCTGGGCAGAACCCGATTTCTTTCCTGCTTGCAGAAGGGCCTACAGTTCAAACCCATGGACTTTATTTGGCCGGACAGAATTTTGTCCTGGTGATCCAATTAATGTGACAGTGGGTGTTGTTCCGGGTATGACAGCCTATGAATGGAGGAAAGATGGTGTATTGATCCCCGGTGCTACATCTAACAGTATCAATGTAACACAATTGGGGGTGTATTCTGCGAGAGTACAGAAAAATGGTATCTGGTCAGACTGGTCAAGGATACCTGTTGAAATAAAAATAAAAGTGGCTACCGTAACGCCTCCTATTGCTACCGAAAGCTTGATGAGCCGTGTGTTACCTGCATTAGATGGCAGCACCAGTGTTACATTGATGGTGCCCACAGGGTATGCTTCTTATGAATGGAGAAGAGTAGGA
>CALRSN020000389.1:0-3554 GCA_943370865.1 Bordetella parapertussis | reverse complement strand
GCCATCTTTACCCGATCACAATGGTTATTGAAAATATTGAGGGTGGCACCTGCAATCATGGCGTCCCGCATAGTATTTTGCTGAAATAAGAAGGCACCGTTGGTGCCCTGCACCACATCATACCATCCGCCCCATTCATCTACGGCAAGTGCCTTTGTTTTTTTAGGATCATACTTGTCCATAATGGCACTGTGCTTCGTCACCAGTTCTTCCATAAACAGTGCTCTTTGCATAGTGGTAAAATATTCCCTCTCTGAAAACTCAGTGGAGGACCCTTTTTTACTCCAGTCAATTACCGAGTAATGATGGAGGCCCAGTGCATCAAACATTTTTGGAGGAAGTTCTTTCATCAGCACTTCTGTCCAGTGGTAATCATCGCCAGAGGCGCCGGAGGCTATTCTGTAGATCCCGTCGCTGTTATTCCAGTCTGTCATAAATGTGGCATACTGGCGATAAACATGGGCATAATACTCAGCAGTCATATTCCCGCCGCAGCCCCAGGCTTCATTACCAAGTCCCCAGAATTTCACTTTCCATGGATTTGGCCGGCCATATTTTGCCCTTAACTCAGGCATGGGGCTGCTACCGTTGGGATGTGTAGTATATTTTATCCAATCTGCAAGTTCCTGGGGTGTCCCGCTTCCCACATTGCCACTTAAATAAGGTTCTGCACCCAGGACCTCACACATATTCAAAAATTCATTAGTGCCGAAACTATTATCCTCTTTCACGTTGCCCCACCAAATATTCAGCATAGAGGGACGTTCACTTTTTGGACCTATCCCATCTTTCCAGTGATACGTATCTGCAAAGCAACCGCCCGGCCAGCGAAGAGCCGGAATCTTTAATTTTTTTAGTGCATCAATTACGTCAAGCCTTACTCCGTCTTTATTAGGGATTTTTTTATTGTTATCGCCAACATAGAAACCACCATAAATACAATGCCCCAAATGCTCTGCGAAATGGCCATAGATATTTTTATTAATCGTGTCTTTTGCTGTAACTGCATCGATTATGATTTTATTCTGTGAAATGCCGGCCTTAGCAACGAGCAGGAACAGAACTAAAATGAGAATTCTCATATTTTTCATTTATTAGTTTTTACTGTTTTAATGAATCAATAGTATTGGGCCGGAAGTTTCACATAGTGCAGAAACTTATTTGCCCATGGAATAAAATATTTATAATTAGGTACATCGGTATATCCGTCATCGAGCTGCCGCCTTGCTAATTGGCCATCAAACAACACAGGTGAAATCCAATAACAATATTATATTGACTAGTCGTTTCATCCAGGTTTTTTAGTTTGTTCTGAATGGCGAAGCCGGCAAACCTTCTTTATTATACAAATTTGGATTTACCGGGTTGTCGGCCCAGGCATATCTTACATAAACCGGGTCTTTTATCTCCTCATTCCACACAATAATTGTATCCCCTTCAATTTTTGCTTTTGCCCAAATAAATTTTTTATCTGCACCGGCTATGGCAAATTCAGCGGGATCTTCGCCATCGTTGGTGACTAATCCACTTCCAGTGTGATCAAAGCGGATAATGATCTTATTACCTTGTTTTTCGGAAGATTTAAAAATTGGGCCGGAGTGAATAAGGTTTTCGCCATAAGAAATTTTCAAGGCTGCAGTAGCCAGGCGTTCACCCACATCTTTTTTATTATCCGGGTGAATATCATTCCACTCACCGAGGTCAATGGCAACAACCATTCCTGTATTAGGCACGGACAATGATCTTAACTGAGCTTCTCTTAGTTCAGCCCACTGGCTTTCGGAAGGAATATAATTTGCATCCATAAAGTTGGGAAGTTGTACGAATAAGAAGGGAATATCTCCCTGCTGCCATTTATTCCGCCAATCGGTAATTTGTGCGGGTTGTAATCTTGTATAATCGGCTGCCCGGCCAGTATTGCTTTCGCCCTGGTACCAAAGAACTCCTTTAATAGTATAAGTAGTAACAGGAGCCACCATCGCATTATATAAAGCAGAAGGTTGATTCTGTGCAGCAATACCGCCACCAAAACCCTGCCCACTACGGGGTGTAAATACTTCACCAACTTTATACTGCCAGGTACCTTTCAGATCAATCGTATCCGTACCGGCAAAAATGCAGTAGGGCTTGTCAGGAACAAATCCCCCTTTACCGGAGTTGTTGGTTACTTTAACCACAAACATATTTTTACCCGGTTTCAGCAAATCAGCAGGAACATTATAGCGTCTTTGCGGGTACATGTAAGTGGTATTGCCCACCTGTTTTCCATTGATATATATAACGTCTGCATCAACAATTCTTCCCAGGAAAATTTTTGCAGGTTTGCCTGCCATTGATGCGGGGATATCAATTTCCCTTCGGTACCAAACCACTCCATTGAGATCTTTGATTCCCTGGTCTTCCCAATAACCGGGGATATTGATGGTATGCCATCCTTTCGGGTTGTAATTAGTTTCAAACCATTTCGGTGTTTCAGCCAGTCCTTTATCCGTTATTTGTTGGGGCCTGTTTGTAGTAGTGGAAAATGCCCGGCGGTTCAACTCATTGATATACGCAGTGTCTTTATTTTTTTGAATCGTGGCCTGGAGTGCAGGGAACTCTTTCAACCCTTCCTCACTTATCCATGCTTCAATAGGGGTGCCGCCCACACTTGCATTGATGATGCCGATCGGGATGTGATATTTTTCATATATTTTTTTAGCGAAGAAATAGGCAACGGCTGAAAAAGGTCTTACATCTTCTCCCACAGCCGGTTTCCAGGAACCATTAGCCAAATTACTTTTTGGCCCCTCCAGGCAGTTAGCTACAGGAACAAGAAATTGTCTTATCCCGGGATAGTTGGCTGTTTTGATGTCTTCAGCATACGTTATATCATGGATGTTCATCTGGTGAACCATGTTCGATTGCCCGCTGCAAAACCATACATCGCCAAATAAAATATTCTGCAATGTGGTTTTATTCTTTCCTGAAATTTCCATATTGTAAGGTCCCCCGGCTTTTGTCGGGGGAAGATGGATTTTCCAGTTGCCGGTAGCATCTGCTTTTGTTTTGTATTGCTTACCGTTGAATTTTACAACCACCCTTTCGCCTCCCGAAGCCCAGCCCCAGATATTTACCTGCTGATCTCTTTGCAATACCATACTGTCACGAATAAGACGGGGCAGTTGCACCTGCGAAAATAAATTGGGTGCTGTATTCAGGATGATCAGGACAAGAAGGAACCTTTTCATGTTGTAGTTATTGAATAGTGATAATCTGGCTTACTACATTACTGGTTGTTTTGGTCTTCATACCGGGTTGTCCGCCGCCAATACTGATACTGATTTTTCCTTTTGGTTGGAATAACGTACCATCTTTTTCACTTACCAGTGACAAATCTTCCGGCGTAAGAATAAATGAAACCAGTTTACTTTCACCTGCCTTGAGCAGGATGCGTTTGAAGCCTTTCAGTGAACGTACAGGTGCTTTGCCAGTACTGTTAGGAAAGGCCACATATAATTGTACCACTTCCTCCCCAGCAAGAGAACTTGTGTTTTTAACAGTTACGCTAACCG
>CALRSN020000388.1:0-3558 GCA_943370865.1 Bordetella parapertussis | reverse complement strand
TGGAAGCAAAAGCTATCCGTGCACAGATGAACCCGCATTTTATTTTCAACAGCCTGAACGCAATACAGGAGAGTATTGTACTGAATGACTATACTACTTCCTACCAGTATCTTTCCAAGTTTTCCAAACTCCTCCGGCAGGTATTGAATAATTCCGAAAAGAATTTTATACCACTACGAGATGAGATAGAAATGAATCGCCTGTATCTCGAATTAGAGTCACTGAGGTTCAAACACTCCTTTACTTTCACGATTGACATTGATCCATTGATTGATACAGAAACAGTACTGTTTCCTTCATTGATGTTACAGCCTTTTATTGAGAATGCTGTGTGGCATGGTTTGATGCATAAAGATGGGGAGAAAAAATTAACGATACGGTTTTACAGTCAGCAACAACAATTAGTATGTACGATCGAAGACAATGGTATTGGCCGTGAAAAAGCAGCTGCTATCAAAAAGCAAAAATTGGGATCCCATTATTTCGAATCAAAAGGAACGGATCTTGCCCTGCAACGGATGCAACTTTTAAAAGAAAGTGGCGCCACTTCTGCTATGCTTTTAATTGAAGATGTATATGATAATGATGAAACGGGTACAAGAGTTACTATTTCAATTCCCTCAACGGGTTTAAAATAAATAAGCAAATGATACGCATCCTGATCGTTGACGATGAACCATCCGCTGGCAATATCCTGAAGTTGCTGATCGAAAAACATATCCCTGCAGCAAAGGAAATTATGCTTTGTAATAATCCCCAGGAAGCAGCCGGTATCATCGCTGTTTTCAAACCCAGCCTGCTGATGCTGGATATTGAAATGCCGCATATGAATGGATTTGATCTCCTCAACAGGATCGGTTCCTGGGATTTTGATGTTATCTTTACCACCGCCTACGACAAATATGCTATCAAAGCTATCCGCTTCAGTGCATTGGATTATTTGCTGAAGCCTGTTGATATCGTTGATCTGCAAAATGCCATTCACCGCCACATCATCAAAAAGGAATTTCCGCCACAGCAGCAGCAGCAATTGGTGGACAACCTGCTGAGTAACCTGCACCAAAAAGATCAATCTTCCTTTAAGCTAGCCCTGAATACCATGGAAGGTGTTTTCTTTTTTGAACCCCGGGAAATCATTCGCCTGGAGGGTGAAAGTAATTACACCCGTTTCTTCTTTAAAGACCAAAAGCCCATTTTAGTTTCCCGGACATTGAAGGAATACGAAGATATTTTACAGGAGCATGATTTTATCAGGGCTCACAAATCACACCTGGTGAATAAAAAATATGTAAAGCACCTGGATAAAGAAGGATTGCTCTGGCTTACGGATGGCAGTCATATCGTTGTATCGAGAAGAAAAAAGGAAGATGTGCTGAAGGAGCTAAAAGATAATGACAGGCATAAATAACCAGCAAAAAAACACCCCGCAGTTGCGGGGCATTTTTATTTCTATCATAAACCTGTGAGCTAAAAGACCTCATTGTTACCTTGCAATCGTGAATTGCTGGTTAAGTTTTATCGTGCCATCGCTGCTCCTGATCACATATTCCGCTGATGCCAGTCCTGCCGTATTAATGACCACTTTATTATTGCCTGCATTTAATACCGCTGTTTGTCTCCGCACTATTCTTCCTGTCATATCAAAAACCTGCAGCTCAGTACGTATTGCCATATCAGTTCGTATAGCCACATTCAGGACATCATTGGCCGGAACCGGGTAGAGTACAACACTCACTGCATTACTGCGGCAATTCGTTTGCCGTATGGCTGTATAGGTAAATCCACCATCCTTATCCACTTGTTTGATTCTGTACTGAGCAGTTCCACCTTCCAGGTCAAGGTATTGATAACTGCGGCTTGCAGAACTGTTTCCTGCGGCAGTTACTTTATCAATAGTGGTCCAGTTGCCATTTACATTTTTCTCGATAACAAAATAATCGCTGTTGACCTCGGAGGCTGTTGACCAGGTGATGGAAGCTCCTTTATCCGAACAATTGACTTTGTAATCAGTAAAGAGAACCGGTGTAACAATCGGGCCCAGTAAAAGAGGAACATTAAATGTTGTCGAGTTGACCGGGTATTCATTAGCCAGGTCATCCGAAACTGAATAGGTAGTAAACTCACCGGGACTTCCACCCGAACCAGAGTTAATGATTACATAACCGCCATAAGGAGCCGTATTATGAAGTGTCCATAAGGTTACAGTAAAAACATCCACCCATGCTGTAGTAAGTGTGATCGCAGTACCATCCAACGTCCCTACTGCTCTTCTGTCAAAATTCTGCCCACCTGCAGTCTGGCTGAAAACTCCGCATTGGTTAACGGTAGTATACGCAAAACCACCGCCAGCGAAAGCAGGAGAAACGGTGACATTAGCCGGATTGCTGACAATGGCACAACCCGGGGTGGTGGGTATCATAGCATTTGCACTTTGATAGCTGAATCCTGTTGCCAGTACATTTACATTCGGGATACTGCCTGCAGTTGTATGTATTTGTAATTTAAACGTAACGGAGCCCAGAGCAGGCCCTGCACCATCGGGATCTGTGCCGGAATAATTCGCATCGATTAGCCGCCATTCACAGACCTGGGCTTTAATAGTTGAATGTACAGTCAGTAATAGTATCAAACTGGCTGCAAATAATTTTAGCTGTAAAACTGGTTTCATGATCTGAAGGTTTATGATTTTCTGACTTTTTACTTTACTCTTCCGGCCCAAGGGGATCAGGAATATTTGTTGTTACTATACGCATTCTCCCCGGTGTGCTACCCGAGCCGGAAGCTGCAATAATCGCTTTTCCAAGGCTCACATCTGTTCCATTGATACTGTTACTAATGTTGACATCTGTGAGTACATACCCGGTAGTAGAAGCTGCAATCGCATTTTTAATGGCACTGATATCGGTACCATTCACAACACCGCTTTTATTGGCATCACCGGCCCACAATCCATAATGTACACCGCCGGCTAAAAGCATTACCGGATCTGAAGATGCTCCCACAGCTTTATAGCTATTGGCTAAAGTCCTGAAATCGTTGGTATAAGTACCCAATGCATTAGATGGCAACGATACACTCATCACACCCAAATGATTTCTGTGACGAATGACCATAAAGCCTGCACCCTGCTTGCTCATATCTAGACCGATTGGAGTAACGCCATCTGTTTCTACAACTGCTCCGGTATTTAAAAGGAACCCGGCTTTTCTTCCGATAATAGTAGCTGAGGCTGCATCTGCCGCTAACCCTGATCCGGGTTTACGGAATTCCACTAATACCCAGTCTACCACGTTAGCATTGGGTATAGCACCTACTGATTCTGTTCCGGTATAATTAAAAGGAGTTGTATTATAGGGTTGTGACAGTGGTATAATACCCCCGCTATTAAGGTTTGTGTTCATCGTGGCCCCGTTCCAAGGGCCTCTGAGTAATGCCATTGCATTCATGGTATACCTGGGATCAGCCAGTTTCCATTCATTAGCAAGATCTGCAGCTGGAATACCGGTTGTGGAAACATAATTAGCGACCCCATCTCTTGTAACTGGTGTAAGACGACCA
>CALRSN020000387.1:0-3559 GCA_943370865.1 Bordetella parapertussis | reverse complement strand
ATCTCAACGCCAACCTTGCTTGCCAGCGGATGTGCAGAAACAACAGCACCATTTTCGGCGATCACTTTTTTAGAACCAGTGTAATGATAAGGATCAAATGCAGAACTGGTATTTTTTTTAGGACTGTTGCAACAATAGAAAAGCAGGCTGAAAAGAAGAAGAGCAGGAATTCTTTTTTGCATGAAGGGTCTTTTTTGAGGATGAGTAAAGCTACTGAAAACGGTTGATTTGACTTGTTTTGAAATATGCTGAAATTAAATGGCTCTTTGTTAACTTGCCTGCTTAAAATACATGCACTATGATCCGCAAGGTTTTGCTCTCCGTTCTTTTTATTTCTTTTTTCGTTGCCGGAAATACCCAGTTAAAATCACCTGAAGAATTTTTGGGATATAAGATCGGCACCCGGTACACCCCGCATTTTAAGATCGTTAATTATTTTAATCATGTGGCTGCGGCCATGCCTGCTATGGTAAAACTGCAGCAGTACGGCGAAACCAACGAAGGCCGTCCTTTGTTACTGACATTTATTTCCACAGCCGAGAATATGAAGAACCTGGAGCCGATCAGGATGAATAACCTGCGGCTGGCCAATTTGTCAAAAGACCGTGCAGCGGCTATCGAAGAAAATGCACCTGCGATCGTGTGGCTGAGTTATAATGTGCATGGTAACGAAACATCCTCTTCAGAAGCTGCGATGCTCACTCTCTATGAGCTGGTTAATCCTGCAGTCACAAAAACAAAAGAGTGGCTGAAGAATACGGTAGTGATCATTGACCCCTGCCTGAACCCCGACGGAAGAGACCGTTATATCAACTGGTTCAATTCCGTAGTAGGCAAAAATTATAACCCGCAGCGTATCGCAAGAGAACACCGGGAACCCTGGCCCGGAGGCAGAAGTAATCACTACAATTTTGACCTGAACCGTGACTGGGCCTGGCAAACACAGGTGGAAAGCCAGCAGCGGATCAAAATATACAATCAATGGATGCCGCAGGTACATGTGGATTTTCATGAGCAGGGCATTAATGAACCTTATTATTTCGCCCCGGCTGCCGAACCTTTTCATGAAGTGATCACACCCTGGCAACGGGAGTTTCAAACCACCATTGGTAAGAACCATGCAAAATATTTTGATGCCAATGGCTGGTTGTATTTTACCAAAGAGAGATTTGATCTTTTGTATCCTTCTTATGGGGACACTTATCCAACCTACAACGGTAGTATCGGTATGACTTACGAACAGGGTGGCATCGGCGCAGGGCTTGGCGTAATCAATGAGGATGATGATACCCTGACATTAGTGGACAGGGCACAGCATCATTTTACTACTTCTTTAAGCACAGTTGAGATTTCTTCCATCAACGGAAACAGATTGGTTAAAGAGTTCCGTAAATTTTTCAACGATGCAGTTAGTACGGGAATGGGGGAACATAAAACTTTTGTGGTGAAATACGATGCCAAACAACAGGAACGTATTGATAAACTGGCCGACCTGTTGGATAAAAACGGTATTCAGTATGCAGCCGGAAATGGTGCAGTTGGGAAAGGGTTTAATTATATGTCAGGAAAGGAAGAATCTTTTACGGCAACTGTCAATGATATGGTGATCTCTGTATTACAACCAAGATCAGCCATGGTAAAAGTATTATTTGAACCCAAATCAAAATTGTCTGATTCGGCTACTTACGATATCACGGCATGGTCATTACCCTATGCATATGGATTGAATGCTTTTGCTTCAAAGGAAAAAATACCGACTGGTGCTGCTTACCCGGCCAAAGCCAAAGTAAATAATGCAGAAACAGAATACGGTTATGTGATACCCTGGAATGGCGTGAAAACAGCAAAAACGGTGGGCCATTTATTACAGAAAGGAATTTTGCTCCGTTATGCTGAACAGCCTTTTGAAGTGAATGGGACTAAATTTGATCGTGGTGCCGTGATCGTATTGAAAACGGCCAATAAGAAATTCGGCAAGAACTTATGGAGTGTAGTGAGAGAAACAGCCAATACAGATGGTGTGCAGTTATACCCGGTTTCAAGTGGTTTTGTAGATAAAGGATTTGATTTTGGCAGTGATATGGTGCACCCGTTAAAAGCACCTAAAGTTGTATTGGTTACTGGTGAGGGAGTAGGCAGTAACGCAGCCGGTGAGATCTGGCATTTCTTTGATGACCAACTGGACTATCCTGTTACCTTGATCAATGCGAATGATCTGCCCCGTGCCAATTGGAATGATATTGATGTACTGATCATGCCAGATGGTAATTATCGTTTCCTCAGCAATAAAAGCGACCTGGAAGCTTTCAAAGCATGGATAGCAAAAGGCGGTAGAGTAATAGCGTTGGAAGGTGCAGTATCGCAACTGGCCGGTGCTGACTTTGGCATCAAACAAAAGAAAGCAGAGGGTGATGATAAAAAAGATAAAGGGGCAGCTTATGATGCGTTAAAGGAATACCAGGCCCGTGAAAGAGATGCGATCTCTGCATTTACACCCGGGTCTATCTGGAAAGTAAAATTAGATAATACCCACCCGCTGGCTTTTGGATATACGGACTATTATTATACCCTTAAAATGGATGACAATATCTATGAATTTTTAAAAGATGGTGGCTGGAATGTGGGAGTGATCAAAAAAGAAAACCAGGTAGCCGGTTTTGTGGGAGTGGAACTTCAGTCCAAACTAAAAGATGGTTTGTTATTTGCTGTGCAGGATATGGGGGCAGGAAGTATCTCTTACCTGGCAGATGATCTTATGTTCCGTAGTTTTTGGGAAAATGGAAAACTGCTGTTTTGTAACGCCGTTTTCCTGGTAGGTCAATAAGTATATGCAAAAAGAAGCCAGCTTGTTTGTTTAAACAGTTTTTGCTTCCAATATTGATTACAGTCAAAACCGGAACCGGTTTTGACTGTTTTTCTTTGCAGCCATTTCCTTTGGTGTAGTTTTACATCACAATTTTAAATGCAATGGAAACTTCAAGTTTCTTTTTCCTCTCTACCGTGTCTGCCGTAAGGTTCACTATTCTCAATACTTCACCGCCCTGTAAGTTTTAATAGCTGTTCCCGGTTACGACACCGGGTGGTACTGATCTGAATGATCAGTACCGGCACAGGCCTGTGCCTGTTCAAAAAATGTTAGCATCCTTGGATGCTATGGTAATCCTTATTGTCTCTAAACAAATATTTTTATAATCATTAATTAGTAAACCATCATGGAAAAATCTGAATTGATTCGTTGGGGGCTGATCATCGGGGTCCCTTTATTTCTTTTATTGTTTTACAAGTTCATCCTTCGTGTTTTCTTCGGGCTGGTGATCGTTCCGGAAGACAGGATCGGGCTCGTGACTAAAAAATTTGTACTCTTTGGTCAGCAAGAGTTACCGGAAGGCCGCATCATTGCTACCAAAGGGGAAGCTGGTTTCCAGGCACAAACGTTGGCACCGGGTGTGTATTTCTGGAAATGGATATGGCAATATTCTATCAGCTTCCAGCCATTCATTGTTATCCCAACCGGTAAGATCGGTTTGGTGTTAGCAAAAGATGGTACTGAGCTGGAAAC
>CALRSN020000386.1:0-3564 GCA_943370865.1 Bordetella parapertussis | reverse complement strand
CTACACCAAAATGGCCTGTAGCATCACGATCAGTGATCCAGATACGGGATGATCCGTTTGTTAAATTTGCAATGATATTGGCAGGTATTTCAAAGGCAACAAATACAGTTATCCTTTTACTGATGGTGGTAGTAACACCAGCCGTACCGATAGCATTTACTGTGATGGTATAACTATAAGTACCCGGATTGGTGTACTTATAGGTTAATGTACCGGAGGGCACCACTCTTGTTACGCCATCGCCAAAATCAATATTATATGTAAGGGCATCACTGGCAGCTGCCGTAATAGTCACATTACCTGTTCCGTTACCATTAGGATTAGCCACATCCACACCCGCAATAGCGGTGGTCAGTGTGAGTCCCGAAGGTGTTTTAATATCTCCTAAGGTATATTCCTGTTTCTTGCAACTGCTGAAAGTGATCATCGCAGCAAGAACCAAAATACCGGCAGATTTTATAGTCGTTATCATATCAATTAGTTTTTTGAATTAATTAAGCCTGATGTCATCAACATAAAAAGTGAAGTTCGCAGAACCATCACCCGGAGTTCCGTTATCAAAGATCAGTACGATCTTCTGGTAGGAATTAGCGGTGTTGATAGCACTGTAATCGAAGGTCAATTCTTCCCATGCATTGGCTACAGTTGTCAGTACCTCCTTTTCAAAACTTATACCTCCGTTGGTCAGGTTCTCCACTTTCAGCAACACTTTAGCCCCCACTCTCGGAGAATATACTTTCATTTTGAATGTCCGTAATACTGAAAAGTCGATGGGACTACTTAAAGCGAGGAAACTACCACCCCAGGGTTGCCCGGCATTCTTGATCATCCTGCTGACTTTAGCGCTGGTATTGATACCACCTGACTGGGGATTGTTAATCACGGTAACATTACCTCCATCAAAATCGAACCAGCCATAGGTAATCGGTGCTTCGAACGTAAGCGGTAATTCTATTGGTACTGTATTAACGAGGCGGATATCGTCAAACAAGAACGTAAAATTCGCTGAACCATCACCCGGCGTGCCGTTATCGAATATCAGCACCACACGATCATAAGTGTTAGCTGTATTAATAGCACTGTAATCAAATATGAGATCTTCCCAGGCATTGGCAACAGTAGTTAATACTTCCTTTTCAAAGTTAATTGCCCCATTTCCTGAATTCTCTACTTTCAGTAAAACTTTAGCTCCCGCTCTTGGAGAATAAACTTTCATCCGGAATATCTTGTTCACAGAAAAATCCATTGGTAAACTCAGGGTAAGGTAACTGCCACCCCATGGTTGCCCGGCATTCTTCACCATTTTAGCAACCCTACCACTGGTGTTGATACCATTTGACTGAGGGTTATTTAATACCGTTACTTCACCGCCATCAAAATTGAGCCAGTTAAAGCTGGTGGTGGTGGATTCAAAATCAAGCGGGAGGCTTAATGGCAATGAATTCACCAGCCTGATATCATCAAATAAGAAAGTGAAGTTAGCAGAGCCATCTCCCATCGTACCATTATCAAATATCAATACAATACGATTGTAATTGTTAGCGGTATTGATAGTCTGGTAATCAAATACCAGGTCTTCCCAGGCATTGGCCACAGTAGTCAGTACTTCTTTTTCGAAATTAATTGCGCCATTCGCTGAATTTTCCACTTTCAATAAAACTTTAGCACCCACTCTTGGAGAATACACTTTCATCCGGAATATCTTATTGGCAGAAAAATCAATATTACCGCTCAGCGTAATCAGGCTTCCGCCCCAGGGCTGACCGGCGTTTTTCACCATTTTACCCACTTTGGCACTGGTATTAATTCCATTTGCCTGCGGGTTATTGATCTTAGTAACATCTCCGCCATCGAAATTGGTGAACGTGTAGTTGACCGTAGCTGATTCAAAAGTGATGGGCAATAACAGTGGATCAACAATCGTAATCTGCCTGGTCAGTTCAGTAGTAGCCGCGCCACCACTGTACGCAATAACTTTTACCGTGTAGGTTCCAACAGTTGCATAGGTATGACTGACAATTGCACCTTCCAGGAAAGTAACCGGGACTTCATTGGGCACATCCCCGAAATACACTTTGAAATTGGTTTCATATAAAGCTGATGCAGACACGTTCAGTTTAAAATTGTTAGCTGCATCAATGGCGGTGGTCACCTCCAGGTTTTCAGGTGCCCTGAAGGAAACAGTGAGTTGTTTTGTGATCTCTGTTGTTTTGCCGGTAATGCTGTGTGCAACAATTTTTACATTATAAACACCTTCAGCATAAGTATGCCGGGTATTTTTTCCAGGCTGCACTTTGGCAGGTGTCGCTGTGGCATCACCATAATATACTTCATAGAAAGAAACACCTTCTCCATTAGGAGTGATTGTTACTAATCCTGTATTATCCTGGGTGATCTCAAAAAGAGCATTCAGGTTTGCTGATGCTGCCGCCGTATCCAGGAAGGACAGATCATCGTAGGTTTCTTTTTTACAGCTTACTACTACCGAGAGTAATAAGGCCATACTTAAAAAATATTTCAATGCTTTCATAATAGTTTTTTTAATTGGTGAGTGATCAATATCCCGGGTTTTGTGTAAGTCCGGAAATATTCACTTCCTGCTGAGGAATGGGGAACACTTCATGTTTGCCGGCAGTAAAACCAGTGATCTTTGCTGCGGCCGTTCCAGTTCTCACTAAATCAAAGAAACGATCACCTTCCATGGCCAGTTCCAGCCTGCGTTCATCCAGGATCGACTGGTATAATGCAGCACCGGTTGTAGTAATATCATGCAAATTGTCTCCGAAAGCACGGCGACGAACCAGGTTCAGGTAAGTCTGCGCTTTGGTATCATTTGGTGCGGTAGCTTTATTGTTTGCCTCAGCCGCCATCAGTAATACATCTGCATAGCGGATCGTCCTGTAATTATTCAGGTAATTCAGCTCTAACTGACCGGAGGTTTGTCCTTTTCTTGGCAGGTACTTTTGGTTATACAAACCTGTGTTCTTATATGGTGCCACCTGGTAAGTAATATTAAAAGAAGGATTTGCTGCTTTGTAGGCTTCTATATCCAAAATGGTAGCATTTTTCCGCTGGTCACCGGCTGCATAGGCAGCTGCTAAGTTCTGAGTAGGTAAATTCGTACTCCATCCCGCTGCATATGGCATAGCTGCTGTACCGTTTAATCCCCTGATACCACACTGTTGTACAGAAAGATTTCCCTGGCCCCTTGTTACACCGCCCCAGTTATAATAAGGGGAAGTATTGGAATACTGGATTTCAAAAACAGATTCAGGTCCATTTTCGCCTGTTACTAAAAACATTCCTGCAAAATCTGTTACCAGGCTAAATGCATTGGAAGAAATAACATTTTCCAGCATAGCGGCAGCTGCATCATATTTCTTTTGATAAAGCAATACTTTACCGAGTAATGCCTGTGCAGCATACTTTGTAGCTCTTCCTTTTTGAACCTGCACGGCAGGTAATACGGTAATAGCATTATTAAGATCGATCTCTATTTGCTTATACACGTCAGCTTTAGGTGATCTTTCCAATGTTTTAGATTCTGCCAGGCTCAGGCGTTTG
>CALRSN020000385.1:0-3582 GCA_943370865.1 Bordetella parapertussis | reverse complement strand
TAATCGTGGTTGCACTTGGGATGATTTGAGAGAATACAAAAAAGCTATTTCTGATTACACAATGGCAATCAAACTCAATTCTAAACTTGTAACAGCTTATTATAATCGTGGGCTCGCAAAATTTTATCTCGAAGATTATCGAGGAGCTATAGTTGATAATACAAAAGTTATTAATCTTAACCCAAAACACTCAAATGCCTATAATAACAGAGGAATGGCCAAGAGCTCACTCAATGCTTACAAAGGAGCAATTCAGGATTATAATATGGCAATCAAAATTAATCCGGAAAATGCGCAAGCCTATTTTAATCGTGGACTTGAGAAGATTAAGATAAAGAATAAAGACGGAGCTTGTTTAGATTTTAGCAAGGCAGGAGAGTTGGGAGACGCATCGGCGTACGACGCTATAAAACAATATTGTAAGTAAAATCTTAAAAAATTAGAAATGGAAGCAATGAAGAGTATTTGCGTAGCAATAACATTAATACTTTCCTTTTCTGCCTTTGTTGGTCTTCCAATAGCCAACACGCCGAGGTTGGTGTTTTCACCAACCGCACAATTGTAAGGCCTATAGTCACTAATTTGCATCCTGTAAAATTTTTGACCGGCCAATGAACAAATTGCTCCTGCATACCGAACGCCTGTTGATCAGGAATCTGAAACTATTAGACCTAAATGATTTTCATGCCTACCGCTCCAACCCCGAAGTAACCAAATACCAGGGCTTTGATGTTTTCTCACTGCAGCAGGCTGAAGATTTCATCAACGAACAAACCAATAAAGTATTTGGCAACCCCGGCGAATGGGTGCAGTATGGTATTGAAAACAAAAGCACCGGCCGGTTAATTGGTGACTGTGCGGTCAAACTCGACGGCAACGATACCCGGCTGGCGGAGATCGGTATTACCATTGCACCGGCCGAACAACAAAAAGGCTATGCGAAAGAGACGCTGCTTTCCATACTGGATTTTTTATTCAGCCTTCCCGGCTTTCACCGGGTCACCGAAACCGTGGATGCCGACAACATTGCTTCCATCCAACTACTGAAAAGTACCGGCTTCCGGCAGGAAGGACATTTTATTGAAAACATTTTCTTTAAAGGCCAATGGGGAAGTGAATACCAGTTCGCCATGCTGAAAAACGAATGGCTGCAATTAAAACAGCAAAAGGCCTGATCCCAAAGAGCATATCGGTAAACAAACCGAAACAGCAGCGCCTTGTTCCGTCCGTTTTTCAACCCCTAACAATTATAAAGAGATCAGGACGGAACACAGCGCCATCGGAGCTCCCGCCAACCACGCCTTTGTATCTTGCCCCTTGCTTCTCACGATACGAATGCAAGCTATGTTTCCGTTTCCTGTCACACAAAAGGTGCGCAGGCCCGGCAAAGCTGCGGAGCAATAGCGTTTGCCTTGACTTTTTTGTTACTTTTTTTGTCAAGAAAAAAAGTAAGGCGGGCAGATTAAAGTTTTTGTGTTGCTGCTGAGCCCTTCGGGCTGGCTCAGAATACCAGCAACGGCATAAGAGTGCCTTTTACTAATTTTAGTAGAATTTATGCACTGTATCCTCCAATTGCATCCTGACATATAAAAATCAAATGAAAAGACTAATTGCAACATTTATTCTTATCCACTACTTAACAATATCATTTGGACAGGATACCGGCATCAAGAAAATGGTTGACAGCTTACATTATTTAAAAGCAGACACTTTAGATTGTAACACAGGCCTGTATTGGAGAATAATTTCCAAAGGCGAAAAAGCAATCCCTTTTTTAATAGATAAACTTACAGACACTACTCAAACAAGAGTTAAGTATCATTGTAAGAAAACAAGGCTGAACGTTGGCGAAGTAGCGCAGTTTGCGTTGACACAGATTGCTGACTTTCCTGCATTTCTTGTGACGAAAATTCAATTTGACGTTATCTTAATTGATGATACCGGAGAAGGCTGCTGGAGTTTTTATGACTTTTTCTTTATCAACTCAAATAAGCCCCGTTATCAAAAAGATGTAAGGAACTGGTATGATAAAGAGAAATTAAAATATAAAGCAGAAAAAATTTCACCGAAAAAGAGAACTGCCTGCCAAATCCAATATGGGATAAGCACCTACTACCGGTGGAAAGAATAACCCGGTCCAGCAAACCTTCCGGTTTTGCATTTTGTTATTTCACCTTAGGCGATGAACCGATACCGGGAATTGGTTAAAACCAATCCGCCACCTTTCCTTACACAGCATCCCACGGCTGAAGCCGCGGGCTAAAACTCTGCGGCAAACGGATAAAACAGCAGCGCCTTGTTCCGTCCATTTTTCAATCTCTAACAAGTATAAAGACAGAAGGACGGAACACAGCGCCATCGGAGCTCCCGCCAACCACGCCTTTGTATCTTGCAGCTTGTATCTCACCATACGAATGCAAGCTATGTTTCCGTTTCCTGTCACACAAAAGGTGCGCAGGCCCGGCAAAGCTGCGGAGCAATAGCGTTTGCCTTGACTTTTTTGCCTGCCTGTCCGGTAGGCAGGTTACTTTTTTTGTCAAGAAAAAAAGTAAAGCAGGCAGATAAAAGTTTTGAAATAACGTTATAGTTAGTGTTGCTGGTGAAAAACACCAGCAACGGCGTAAAAAGAAGAGATACTCCCGGGCGGAGCCGAAGGATTGTATCAAGACAAAAAGTAAAGGAGGCAAGCAACGGTCTAAAAAACAAACCCACCCCTTTTATTATTTCCTTAACTTGTTCCTCCATACTTTCGGATTCAACTTCCCGTTATACAGGCGTCCTCCTTCAACCCATTTTTACATAACTGATCTTATTACTGTAAATCATTCACCATGGCTGAAACCAACCAAGGCCGGGAGGAAGGGTTATATACCTATGACTCCTTCAGCGGCGCTCCTGCACAACGATCATCCTCAAATTTTTTATGGTGGTGCGCCGGTGCCCACCAGCAACTATTAAAACCGCTTCCATCAGAGCATACGAAGTATGCCGGGCTGGGCGGTGTATTACTGGCCACCTTTGTACTTGCTACCTTATCCGCCGGCTATGCGGTGTACAGTGTATTTGGCAACTGGGTATGGACCATTGCCTTTGCACTCATTTGGGGACTTATCATTTTCAACTTCGACCGCTTCCTGGTTTCCACCATGCGTAAATATGGAGTTAGTAAACGCAAACAGGTATGGATGGCTGTGCCCCGAATCGGGCTGGCCCTGCTGATCGGGTTGACGATTGCAAGACCGTTAGAGCTGAAAATTTTTGAAAAAGAGATCAACGTGAAGATGACGGAGAACCTGCATAAAAAAGTGCAGCGCAATGACAGTTTATTGCAGATAGAAAATAAAGCATTGATGGCGGCGGCAGAAACAGAACGGTTACGACTCACCAACCGCAAGCTGGCGATAGAAGACACCCTGCAACGGCTGCAGACCAGTTATATCCAGGAAGCAGATGGCACGGGCGGTTCGGCCCAAAGAGGCATTGATAATTTAACCCGGCTGAAGCAAGCAGCTTACCAGAACGCCCTACTGCAATACCGGCCCGAGTTAGCCCTCCTTTCTTCTTCCATCGGGCAGCAGGACA
>CALRSN020000384.1:0-3585 GCA_943370865.1 Bordetella parapertussis | reverse complement strand
TGTGTGTTCTCAATGATCTTGGCGGCCTCTGCCACTTTAATACAGGAGGCCCTGTGTACCCCGGCGCTAACCACCAGTTCATACACTTTTGCAATTTCATCGAGTGATTCAGCATCACATCCTGAAACCACTTTTACAATAGTTGCAAGTGTATGGTTCTTGTCTCCCGGGTTGATCCTCTCCGGTGAATAACCCAGTTTAAAATCATTGATATTCTTTAGTCCCGATAATCTTTCAATGATGGGCAGGCAGTCTTCTTCCGTACATCCCGGGTAAACGGTTGATTCAAATACAACATAGTCCCCTTTCTTCACCACTTTACCGATCGTCTCTGATGCTTTTTGTACAGGAATAAGATCCGGTACATTGTGTTCATCAACCGGGGTGGGCACAGCGACTATAAAGAATTTAGCTTCCCGTAACACATCTAATGAATTAGTAAATGTGATGTCACAACCTTTAAAAGCTTCTTTTTCCAGCTCATTACTCGGATCAATACCCTGCTTCATCATATCAATTCTTTTCTCATTGATATCAAAACCGATCACAGAGATCTTTCTCGCAAATTCTAAAGCGATAGGTAATCCTACATATCCCAACCCAATAACAGCTAATTTCTCTTTACGATCTACTAAATCTTTATACATGGACATTTGAAAGTTTTATTTTATTTGGCGCTGGTAAATTCCTTTGGCAGTTTATTCCATTCTTCTTCCGGCAGCGAACTAAAATAATCATAAGTGATCTTTAATCCTTCACTACGGGAAACTTTCGGCTCCCACCCGAGAAGGTTTTTTGCTTTGGTAATATCCGGCTGCCGCTGCTTTGGGTCATCAACAGGTAATGGTTTATAAACAATTTTTACTTTATTACCTGTTAATGCCAATATCTCTTCCGCAAAATCCTTTAATGAAATCTCATTGGGATTACCAATATTGACCGGCATGGTATAATCACTCAGCAACAACCTGTAAATACCATCCACGAGGTCATCCACATAACAAAAACTTCTCGTTTGTGAACCATCGCCAAACACGGTAAGATCCTCCCCTCTTAATGCCTGCCCGATAAATGCAGGCAAAGCTCTGCCGTCATTGAGCCGCATCCTCGGACCATAGGTGTTGAATATCCTGACGATCCTGGTATCCACACCATGAAAAGTATGATAGGCTCTTGTGATCGATTCCATATACCGTTTGGCTTCATCATACACTCCTCTTGGGCCCACAGGATTCACATTACCCCAGTATTCTTCCGTTTGCGGATGCACCAGGGGATCGCCATATACTTCACTCGTGGAGGCCACCAGCATTCTTGCATTCTTGGCTTTCGCTAATCCTAAACAATTATGTGTTCCCATCGCCCCCACTTTCAGTGTCTGTATGGGAATCTTGAGGTAATCGATCGGGCTGGCGGGAGAAGCAAAATGCATGATATAATCCAGTTGTCCCGGAATATGGATGAACTTGGTAACATCATGATGATAGAATTCAAACTGCTCCAGTTTGAACAGGTGTTCAATATTTTTCAGGTCGCCGGTGATCAGGTTGTCCATGCCAATAACATGAAAACCTTCTTTGATGAAACGGTCACAAAGATGTGATCCGAGAAAACCAGCTGCCCCTGTTACAAGTACTCTTTTTTGTTGCATGGGTGAATTAGTTTATGGTGGCTCTTCCTACGCTTTCGTAATGAAACCCGAGATCACGGATCATTCCGAGGTCAAATAAATTACGTCCGTCGAAGATAGCTTTGTTTTTAAGGCTGGCAGTGATCTTTGAAAAATCCGGCGTACGGAATTCATTCCACTCGGTGGCGATGATCAGCGCATCAGCATCTTTTAAAGCCGCATACTGGTTCTCTGCATATTCAATTTTATCGCCGATCAATGCTTTTACATTCTTCATGGCTTCCGGGTCAAAAGAAGAAACAGTAGCTCCAGCTTTTGTTAGTTCTTCGATCATATACAAAGCCGGTGCCTCCCGTATATCATCGGTGTTGGGTTTGAAAGCAAGTCCCCACAAGGCAAAATGTTTTCCTTTCAGGTCATTATTGAAATATTTTTTGATGCCGGGTATCAGGTGCAGTTTCTGATCTTCGTTCACTTTCATCACCGCATTCAGAATTTCAAAATCATATCCCACTTCAGCAGATGATCTTACCAGTGCCTGCACATCTTTAGGGAAACAACTTCCACCATACCCGATCCCCGGGAACAGGAAACGTTTACCGATCCGGTCATCACTACCAATACCGCGGCGTACCATATCCACATCAGCACCTAACTTTTCACAAAGCCGGGCTATCTCGTTCATAAAGGAAATTTTTGCGGCCAGGAAAGAGTTCGCCGCATACTTGGTCAACTCCGCAGAACGTTCATCCATAAATATCACCGGGTTACCCTGGCGTACAAAAGGTGCATACAGATCACCCATTAATTTCTTAGCTCTTTCGGAAGAAGTACCGATCACTACCCGATCGGGTTTCATGAAGTCTTCCACGGCTACTCCTTCTCTCAAAAATTCGGGATTACTCACCACATCAAAAGCAGTCTTTGCATTTTTAGCAACGGCTGCATGTACTTTTTCAGCGGTACCAACAGGCACGGTGCTTTTATCAATGATGACTTTATAATCAGTAAGGATCTTTCCAAGGTCTTCGGCAACACCCAACACATATTTCAGGTCGGCAGAACCATCTTCCCCCGGTGGTGTGGGCAATGCCAGGAAAATAACTTCCGCATCTTTTACGCCTGCTGCCAGGTCAGTGGTAAAATGTAGTCGTTCTTCTTTCAGGTTACGGAGAAATAATTTTTCAAGACCGGGTTCGTAAATGGTGATCTCGCCATTCTTCAGCTTGTTTACCTTATTGCTGTCAATGTCAACACAGGTGACATTGTTGCCCGTCTCGGCAAAGCAGGTTCCGGTTACAAGGCCTACATAGCCCGTTCCAACAACTGCAATTTTCATAGATTAATTATTAAGTGGTTTATTGGTTTACGAATTCTAAAATTGCTGAGCAGATATAGTTCAGTTGCTCTTCATCCAGTTCTGTATGAATGGGGAAAGAGATCACTCTTTCCGTTAACCAATCCGTCACCGGCATTTCGTTGGAGGCCACATTAAACTGCTCAAACATCTTTTGTCTATGTCCCGGCACCGGGTAATAGATCATCGCCGGTATCTTACGTTCTGCCAGGAATTCTTTCAATCCGTTCCGGTTCACTCCTTCCAGCAGTACTGTATATTGATGAAAAACATGGCTGGAATAAGCAGCCCGGTAAGGTGTGGTGATCCTGGGATTGCCAGCAAAAGCCTGGTTATAAAAATCAGCAGCTTTCTGCCTGGCTGCAGCATATTCATCCAGGTGCTGCAATTTGATATTTAAAATTGCTGCCTGTATGGAATCCAGCCGGCTGTTGCAACCGACCACATCATGATAATATTGCCTGCTTTGTCCGTGATTAGCCACCATTTTCATTTTAGCAGCAAGCTCATCGTCGTTGGTAAATATAGCACCCCCATCGCCAAAAGCCCCCAGGTTTTTTGAGGGATAAAAGGAAGTAGCCCCAATATGACCGATCGA